>NZ_CAUVFT010000021.1:0-36419 GCF_963551295.1 uncultured Veillonella sp. | reverse complement strand
CGATGACCACGTGTTACATTACCAGATTTAACAGTAGCAAATTCTACAGGAATTACTTCTTCATCAAGTAATGCTACAAGCCAACGTACAGGACGTACGAATTTAGCATCTAAGTTGCCCCAATGCATGGATTTAGGAAAGTTAAGACCTGTAATCAGTTGTGGCAGCATGTCTGTGACGATATCTTTTGCCGGAACCCCTACAGTTTTAGTCTCAGCGTAAATATAGCCGTCTTCTACAACGAGATCCGTTACATCAAGACCTTTACCACGAGCAAAGCCAATAGCCGCTTTAGTAGCATTACCGTCAGCATCGTATGCGATGGACGCAGAAGGTCCTTTATGACGTTCGCTAATTTCAGCAGATGCGTCAGCAATACCTTTCACGATAAGAGCCAAACGACGTGGTGTACCGTATGTTGTGATGCTTTCAAAAGGAAGATGGGCATCATTTAATTTTGTTTCAGCCAATTGTTTCAATTGACCTAAGATATTTGGCATAAAGCCGGCAGGAATTTCTTCTGCACCGATTTCAAATAATAAATCCTTTGCCATCTTATTTATCTCCTTTCAAAAGTGGGAAACCTAATTCTTCGCGTTTAGCAAGGTATTGTTGTGCACAAATACGAGCTAATGCACGTACGCGGCCGATGAAAGCAGTACGTTCACTGATGGAAATAGCACCACGGGAATCAAGCAAGTTGAATGTGTGGGAACATTTCAATACATAGTCGTAAGCTGGTAATACATAACCGGCTGCACAAACGCGTTTTGCTTCTGCTTCGTACATATCAAATAATTTGAAAAGCATATCTGTATCAGCTAATTCAAAGTTATATACGGATTGTTCAACTTCGTTAGCATGCCAAACGTCACCATATGTAACATTTTCATTCCATTTAAGATCATATACATTTTCTACACCTTGAATGTACATAGCCAAACGTTCTAAACCGTATGTAATTTCAACGGAAACTGGTTTACAGTCGATGGAACCAACTTGTTGGAAATATGTGAACTGAGTTACTTCCATACCGTCGAGCCATACTTCCCAACCAAGACCCCAAGCACCCAATGTTGGAGATTCCCAGTTATCCTCTACGAAACGGATATCGTGATCTTCAGCATGAATACCCAATGCAGCCAAAGATTGTAAGTACAATTCTTGGATGTTATCTGGAGATGGTTTTACGATAACTTGGAATTGATGATGTTGGAACAAACGGTTAGGGTTATCGCCATAACGACCGTCTGCTGGACGACGAGAAGGCTCTACATAACATACAGCCCATGGTTCAGGACCAATAGCATGTAAGAATGTAGCAGGATTCATTGTACCTGCACCTTTTTCTATGTCATATGGATTTTGAACGATACAACCTTGATCGCTCCAGAATTTTTGTAAATTTAAAATAATCTCTTGAAATGTCATTGCTGCCTCCACTTTACACAACCGACATAAAATCAACCATTTCGTTACAAACAAAAAAGTCCCTGTAACGAAAAACGTTACAGGGACGAGTATACCCGCGGTTCCACCCTATTTGGCTTGCGCCCTCTTTTTTCTATGTTGGCCTTTACTAACAGACACCTGCGTTCCTGCCAATGCTCTACAGCGCCTTCAACCAAATGTGAGCTTACACCATCCTCACTCGCTAGAGAGGTTTACTACTCTGCTTCATCGCATATATTATACACAATATTGTAGCAATACAGGACAATAGATGTCAAATTAAATATATTGTTAACTCATTAATTCTATATACAGCTATAAGTTACTAAATATATTAATTAAGTATTCTATCGCTAATAGGTATTTCTTTTCTATAAAAGTATCTTAAATCTATATCTTTATTTATCCAAAATTTAGATATCTGATTTCTTATAACGTAAAAATCTTCCTCACAAATTACACTTTTATCAATAAAACTTAAATTACCTTGAATCGCGTCCCAAGCAATAATATAGTAATCATGGCCAGAAATAGTAATCTTAATAGCTATATCAATACTATTTATTTCATCTGAATAAAATGTAGTAAACTCATCATTAACAATGCAAATCTGTTCTATGATTCCATTAATATTATTTGAAACTATTTGATGGTAATCTGTATCTTCACTCATTCTAATACAACGTTTTACTTCAAAATTAGGATATTCATCATACTCTTCAGTTTCTATATAGTCATTAACAATCTCAATATATGAATCCTTAATTTCTATATATATCATATTATCATTATTCTCATCTAATTTTTTTTGACTTCTATCTGGAGTAAATAAAAATGATTTTTGAGAAAAAATATTATCAATCTGTTGATTTATTATCCCTACAAGTATATCTAAACTCTTTTTATTTATATGATTAATCATAATTTCTACACTATTCTATTTCATTATAATTTATTAATGACTCAATATCTCTTTCTAAATCTTTTTTCTTCACTATGTTGACATCTAAACAGTTGATAACTATATCCATAAACGTAAAATTAATTATAAACTCATAGCCCATTGCCGTAGCATAACCTTTATCAACATGTCTATTTTTTAAAACGCCTCTAGATCGAACGTCTTTAGTCTCTATAGAAATGTCTTGAATAAAAAGACTAGATTTACCAGTTTTAAATCTAGGTAAAAAAAGATTGTTTAATAAGTCATTATCTATATTAATTAGAGTGCAATACTTGAACTCTAGATAAAATGTTTCTGCAACTAAAACAGCTCTACTACCTAAGTCAGTAACTAAAAACTCCAACATTTGTTCATCAGCATACTGCAATGAAATTAATTCAGATTCTATCTTTTTTAATTTATCCATAAATATCCTCAAAACTTTAACTATCATCTATCAAACTACAAAATAATATTTTAAATTTAAGAAAATATAAAAAATATCAACTTAAAATTATCATTATTGTGATATTAATATTACAAGTTATTTAATCGCTCAAGTATAGAGATCTCTTTTCTATAAAAATACCTAAAATTAGGAAATTTACCAACCCCAAAATTACTAATTTTATCACGAAGACTATTATTATTTTCAGAAGTAATATTTCTACTATTTAATCTCCAGATTAGAACTCAATATATCATTACACTATATATATCCCATAAATATACTCCATAAATATAAATATTAAAGCAAATACTAATACAGCTAAGATAAATAATGATGAAAAATACGCATCAAAAACCATCCTCTTTTTTCATACTCAGTTAGTGTTCCTGCTTTACTTTTTCGCCATAAATTATAAGCACCTAAAACACATATTCCGAATATAAAAATTACATTAAAATCCTCAATGATTTTAGGTAAACCAATATATGATTTTATAAAAATACATATAAAGAAATAGTTTCCAATTAATGCTAAAAAAGTTACTTTCCATGTACCCCAATATTTAAACATAAGATAGTTAAAACTTAAGAGAGAAAATATAGCTGCTATTTGTTTTTCCATTCGTCTGCTTTCTAAGGAGATATTACAACCATAAAATAAAAGTTTAATTTAATAGCATTATTAAATTAATGAAATATAATCCATAAGATAAATACGATTCCAATTATGTATATATAATTTTCATTACGCCCATCTTTATATGTACTAGATTTCTTTTTCTAGATATTTCTAATAAAATCTTTAAAAAAATGAATTACTAGGACTGCACCTAATGGATAAAAATAAGCATATCCAAAATTAAAAAACATATAGAATATTAAAAAAACAACTCCAGCCACTATACTTACTAAATTTGTAAATTTATATAAATGTGGGTATCGCATATTATTTATCCATTCTTACTGCTTACGAGTTAAATTTCGTTGTAATACATTTTTATAATACGCACGAAGATCCCAAACCAAAATAAATAATACTACTCCAAAAGTATAATCAAACTTATTTATCATTTAGCAGACTTATCTCATGACTAGCTTTAAATAACTCTTATATAAAATAACAGTCATGTTAAATCATATTAAAATATAGAATGTTCTATTCAAATAAATTGACAACGCCCTAACTATATAATGACTTTAGTATTTTATAAATAGCTATGATCATAAAAATGCATAATATCCATATAGAAACATTATTTGAATACATCCATATAAAAGTAATAATAGAACCTATAACCCAAAATCCCAAAAATAACCAACCATAAATACTCTTTTTCACGATAGGTATACCAACTAATTTATTGTGAAATCCCAAAATAAATAATACACATACAATTAATCTCGAATTATACTGATTTATCCCTCTTCTATATATCCGACCAACAATACGACGGCCACGAATTAATGGTATTAATAGCACGCCACCCATAACTAATATAGGGATAATAAACCTATAGTCTACATTCGGTGCAGTCGCCTCAATGGCATTACCTGTTATAGTAATTGCTAAAAAAATTGTTCCAATTATTCTAAACCTTATTAAATTTAATAACTTAACAATTTTTACATTCATATATGATTATCCAATTTCTTTCATTATAAAAGCCATACTAATATCCTCATCATACAATCAGTCTTATTATATTTTTAATATACAGAATATATAAATACACTAATAACCCATGTTTGATTAATATGAAGTTAGATTGAGAATAAAATAGCCATTAAAAATAACAATATAGTAAATAGAGAAAATAAATAATAAGTCCATTTATTATCACTATTTTTAAAAATTAGTGAAAACATGTATGTACTAAATGATAACAATAAAAACTCAATTAGGTACTTAAATTCTTTATTTAAGGTATCTAAGAACTTTAAATCTGTAAAAAGCACAAATAAAAATATACCAAAACTAATCAGTCTATATTTTTCATTTATGTCCTTATTAGATCTTTGGATATATTGAATTACACTATAGGCAAATGCTAAAAACAAGGACATAATAGCAAAATAATATATTAATTTCATTGATTCTATTACACCTCATTTTTTACTTCTTAATCTGTCGTAATATTTTTACAAGGATTATATACTAAATTTATTATCTTGTATTAAAAAATAAGAAAGAATAAGAACCCCAAGATTAGAATAGGCAAGTTAGCTAATATAAAAGTTTTAATTAGATCTTTTTTTGAACCTTATTATCTGCATATCTATATTTATATATAATAACCCCAATAACTAATAGATAAAAAAGTAGTCCAACTACAAGTGAATTATTATAATACACTTCAAAAGTAATATATTTATAATCATATAATTGTTTCAAAACCAAAACTGTTATTATGAAAATTGCTATAGAAACAAAACCTTATACCTGATTCTAATTACCCTGTTATAAAAGAATCTAATACGATATAGCAAATATATGAGCCCTAAAATTGTTACTATCTCAAACATAACTTATTCTCCAAATTTATTTAAGAATATACTTACCTATTCTCTTAACTTATTCTTAATGTTTATATCATTACTTGATAAGATTTATTCTATATTAAATGATTTTCGTAAAAGAATGTTATATAAATTTAATAGGCTTAATCCTCGATATAGTTAGAAATAATTAGACTCAGATAAAATACTTAGTTACAAAGCTAATCTATAAAGTTTACATTCCATAAATCAGTAAGATCTAGTAACCCAAGTATCACGATCATATCTTGGTTTGGAGTCCTTCTTAGTTATCTCAGATATAATCTTTCTTTCATCATCTGAAAATTGATCAATACTCTCTAAAATTATAAGTTTATCCCCATATGCTCTTTGCAAAGACTCTAAATTACCATCTCCTGGAGATTCAAATGTTTTACTAAAGCCTTTATAATTTGGAATAATTCGTACTGTTCCATAGGGTAATACGTTAACAACAACTATACCGAAATCTCCATTAGAGTATATATAGGGAAAATCCGTAGTAAAACCAGTCATATTTTTATTCAGACCTGTATGTTTGCCATAATCTACGAGAGAGGATATAAATATTTGATATTCGTATATTCTAATTCCAACAAAAAGTAGAATAATTACTAGTAACGATAAAACTACTGTACAAGTTATCTTTATAAGCTTTCTAATGGGCATAAAAACTCCTTAATTCGTCTAATGTAAATACGAAAGGTATATTAATTACTTTATATTGTAAAGTTTTTTTGAACTTACACCATTTATATGCCTAGAATTGCTTTCAATATACCAAAGAATATTAACCAACAAACAAAGAATGCTCCATAGAAATCATAATGGATTTCGGCACCGTTCATATAATCATACCCCATACTATATATAAGAGAAATTAAATTAAATAATGCAAATGCATAGAAAAATAATTTTTTATAGTAGTCATTTTAGTAATCCCTTAAATATAAAAATAAATCTTATTTAAAAAATATAATATAAATACAATCATAATTGTGCTACATATATACAATATAAACAATTCACGTGATCGAATACTAAGAATATCAACGTATTGAGGATGCTCATTTAACAATCGTTTAACACCAGTCTATTGAATTATCTTACTAATAAAAAATTATATAAATAAATTGTAAACCACCTACCAAAGATAATCAATGTATCTTCGATAGGTGGTTTATTTTATTCACCCTTAGCAATACGATCTAAGAGTTCAATATAGCTTTGTTTGTTTAATGCTGGTGTAAAGTTATCTAATACATCTTTAGCACCTGCAGCATCATCGTATAGTAAATCTACGATTGTCATAGCCAATGCTTGTGCTGTTTTGATATATGCTACATCAGGTACAGAGATTTCATATTCTGCGCTGTGCAGTACACCATTAATACAACCAACCCAAGGATGGATAACAGGCATCAAATGAGATACGTCGCCCATATCAGTACTAGCAGTCATATGCTCCCCTTGGAATACATTTTCTTCACCAAATAGTGGATTAGAGTTTTGGCGTAACATTTCATTCATACGAGCATCGTTTCTCATCGGTAAGTAACCTGGCAAATCGTTAATAACACAAGTGGCCCCTACTGCATCACCACCGGCTTTTAAGGCCCGATTTACACGATGATTACCATCTACAATAGCTTCAATATTAGAGGCACGCACGTAACTTTCAACTTGAACATAATCAGGCACACAGTTTACCAATGTACCGCCTTGATTAATGATTGGGTGGAATCTGAAATAATCGCTTTCTTTGAAAGTTTCACGAATAGAGTTAACCCCCATTACACCCATCAAAGCAGCATTAAGAGCATTGATTCCTTCATGAGGTGCTTGCGCCGCATGAGCTACCTTGCCGTGATATTCAATCAGTTTAGATACAAAACCATTAGAGGTACTACCAAGCCCCATTTCACCAGCTGGAGTTTTGGCTGTCTCCACATGCATTTGCATCGCCATATCAATATCGTCGAAAGCACCTTCATAGATAAGTTGTTGCTTACCACCCATATACTTGAGTTTTCCTTGCTCACGCAATTTATTGCGATAATCAATTTCAATCATTTCCTCTGCAGGGACAGCAAATAATACGACATCCCCAGCGAGTTGATCCATCACAGCTTGTAGGCCCATAGCGACAGCAAACATATTTGTAATTTGAATATTGTGGCCACAGCAATGTGCTGCCCCCGTTAAATCATCAGCACGAGGATGCCGCGGACAAAGAATGGCATCCAGTTCACCGATCATAGCAACTGTATATTTGCTATCACGACCTTTCATACGACCTTTTACGCCAGTAAGAGCGTGTTCAGTAGTATAAGAAATGCCGAGCTCATCAAACATATCCCGTACTTTCTTAGATGTCTTTACCTCTTTGTAACCGAGTTCAGGCTCAGCCATAATGGACTCAGCTATTTCACGTAAACGTGGTTGTGCCGCAACGATAGCCTCACAAACCCTTTGTTTTACTTCTTCCTTTGTCATACGGCTAATCAGCTCCTAAATTAAACCTTCTAAATGAAGTACGAATTGTGCTAATGCTGTTGCACAGATGAAAGTACCTGCTGTTACTGCTAAGGCAACAGGGATAATACGCCAAGACAAGCGACGGAATGCACCAAGGTCTTTACCTAAGGATAAACCTGCATAAGCAAGTACAGGTGTTGTTGTTGCAAGGAACGTAACTTGACTAGTTTTAGCAATGATCCATTCTTGGCCAGGCATACCTGGTAAAGATGCGATAACACCAACTAAGGAAACCCAGAATACCATTGGTAATTTATTCGCATATGGTAAAAAAGAAATCATAGCACCGATTGTAGCAAGGCCTGCTAAGATTGCAACCCCTACCAAGCTATCACTAAATAGATGTTTACCATCCATTACGTTACCTACTGCAGTAATGATAGCAGCAATACAGATAACGATGACAAATTGTGTTAATTTTTCGCTTTTACTCATGACGTGCTGCCTCCTCTGCTAAATCTTGTTCACGGGTACGGCCTGTAAAGAAGTTATAAGCTTTTTCCATTACTGGTAAGGAAATAAATAGACCGAAGTATACGCCTAATACGGTAGTCAACAAGTTTGCTGCCCCAGCGAGAGCCATAATTTGTTGTTCAAACTCAGGGTACACCGCAACGATAGGCGCTGTAGCAGCGGCCATCATACTAGCACTACCTACACCAGCACCCATAGCAAGAGCCAATGGATGGAACCAGCCAGATTGCGCTAACATACCAGCCAATACAGAAGACCACATAGCGCCGATAAGAACGCCACAGATGTACATACCCATAACACCACGGCCTTCTGGAGAGCTAAAACCGAACTTATCGATGATAATCGCTACATTAGGCTCACGGTCTACAGAATAACAAGCACCAACGGCTTCACGGCGCATGCCAACTAATAATGCTACTGGTAAACCGAAGATGATAGTACCAAAGAAGTGACCAAGTTCTTGTAGTAATAATGCCCAACCTGCACTTGTAAGAATACCGAGATTAGGACCGATACCAAGACCTACTTTTACCATCAAGATCATAACGGCAATACCGATATAATCAGCGGATTTTTCCATTTGTTTAATTGTAAGAATCTTAAACTTAGGAATAGAAATTAATAAACCTAGAATCAATGTGTACAATAATGGTAACAATACAACAGGACCTAACTTCTTGATGCCCACATATTCAGCGACTACGGTTAATACGAGCGCTAAAAAGTGGATTTTGAGATTACCCAAAAGCTGCATAATGACCTCCCATAAAAATATATAATATAAATATTATTTAATTATATATAATCTGTATTTATAGAGTCAACTTCATATGTCATCTATGTGTAGAACCATCTATTTTATACTTAAAGATAACTTTAATACCCTCATAATACTTCATTAAGTAAGTATTTATAATTAAATTTTTTTGAATAAAAGAATATTATACTTTGAAATTTAATTGACCAAGTCATTATATAAAATCATAAACCACCTACTAAAAATAGGTGGTTTATAATTTTATTTTATTCTTGAAACACAATCTAATAGTTCAATATACTGATTCAAATTAAGCTTTCACTACAACAGATACGCCATCAGGAATGACTGTAATACTTGCATCTTTAGTTTTTAATTCCAAAGCCTTATTCAATGCTTCATCAAATGTGCTAGCATGTTGCAAATGCATATCTGTAAGCATCTTAGGATCGCATTGGTCTGTTACCACTATAACTGTAAATTGATCTAGAATACGAGCCAAGATTTGCATTTCCCATTGGTCTGGAATTGTTTCATTACGAGGAACCTTAGCAATGCAGTCTAGTAATTCACGAGGTGTTTTTGCATTTTTAAGGTTTTCATATAGAGATTCCCCACCATGACCATCATTACAAGCAGCAATCATGATGATAACACCATCTTTTTTACAGGATGCTTCAGCAGCGGTCATACCTTTTACAGCTTGATATACGTTTTGGTCTAAAGGATAACCACCATTTGTAGTGATGACGATGTCTGCTGGTACAGCTTTTACACTGGCTAGTTCAGACACAAAAGAACAGCCTGTTTCATGAGCTTGTTCCATATCACCAGCAAATGCATTGATAATATGTTTTTCAGCATCGATGACAACATTTAAAATAAATGCTAATTTTGCAGTACGTCCAGCGTATACCATATCCTTATGAATTGGATTGTTCTCGATAATACCTGTACGAGCATAGGGGCTGTTGATAAATTCAGCACAGTGATTTGCCATTACAGTTACTTCGGAAGCAATACCTGGCAATACGCTTTTTCTACCGCCAGAAAAACCCGCAAAGAAATGTGGTTCAATAAAACCTTCAGAAATTAATAGGTCAGTTTCTACAGCTAGTTTATTGATGATGCAGTCCCCACCGGATGGCAACACGCCGATTTTAGTCATTTGGCTAGCATCGCCAGAGATATGGTTTACAATCTTTTCATTGGCTACGATTTCAGGACCGAATTTATCTATCATTTCTTCATGTGTAGTAGGGCGATGGAAACCAGTAGCTAATAAAATGGTAATATCGATGGATGGATTGGCTTCACGAATACGGCGAAGTAAAATTGGCATCGTAATTTTACTAGGCACTGGACGCGTATGATCACTTGTGATGATGACCATGTTGGATTTACCCTTAACCAATTCTTCCAAGCGTTGGCTGCCGATAGGGTTATCTAGCGCATGTTCTACCAATGCTTCTTGTGAAAGCTCCGCCTTATAGGAATGTGCTTTAGATTCTAATACACCTGCTATATTTTGATCAGGAATATTGATATCTACAAAACCTTTAGCATAGGGTACATTAAATGTTTTCATGAGAATCACTCCTTAACTAAAACTATCAAACTATAAATAACCTGCTACGACAAATCAATCCTCCTTATTACGCAATTGTCGTTTAAGGTCTAATAAACTCATATCATTACAATTAGCAATGGCAGCGAGCGAATCATATTCATATTTATGTTTCACCACACCAAAACCACAGCTTTTTTTGAAAGCAATTGTATGCCCTTCCCAGTCTATATCTCCTGTAGAACGGTTCAAAATATATCTATCACAGCGATGGTACCGAATACCAAGGCTTGTAGTATGCTTAAAGATTAAATCTCGCACATTGTCGATATCGTCTACCTTACAAAGGACAGTCAGCATCGTGCCAGGTCGTTGTTTTTTCATCATAATCGGTGTGGTAAATACATCTAAAGCTGATGAAAGAACTAACTGTTCTACTGCATAGCCAATTTCTTCTGGCGTCATGTCGTCGAGATTGCAAGACAGTTCAATGATTGTATCCTCTGAATCATGTAAAAGTTCTACAAAAGCACGAATGCAATTTGGTCTCTCAAATTTTTTCGTGCCAAACCCATAAGATACCTTTGCTGGTGTCATAACAGGCATATTACTATACGATGTGCCAAAATACTGTGCTAATGCAGCACCTGTAGGAGTGCACAGCTCTCCTTTAATCTGATAATCTGCATATATTGGTATACCAGCTAATAATTCCATTGTTGCTGGTGCTGGTACAGGTAGTTCTCCATGAGCACAGTGAACAGTTCCAGTTCCTACATGTATAGGAGAGATGATAATCTCATTAAACTTCAATTCCTCTATGAGTACACAAACGGCCACAATATCTGCAATAGCATCAAGCATACCTAACTCGTGGAAATGAATTTGTGTCACCGTTGATTTATGAACCTTAGTCTCCGCTTTTGCTACCAGATTATATACATTTATGGCATTCTGTTTACACGTATCAGAAATAGATAAACTATTAATTATATCCCTTACATCTTGTAATCCTCGGCCATGCACATGCTGTTCGCTATGTACATGATGCTCCGAATGTTCTCCGTCCCCATGTGTCTCACTATGTTTGATATGTTCATGATGAGCATCATGATGATTATGATGCTCATCATGATTTTCAGATTCTTCTATACCATTAATCGTAACAGCTACCCGATAGCCTTGTAATCCCTTATCTTCTTTCGGTATTAGTGTATAGGTAACATCAGGCAATCCTATTTGATTAAGCCTTTCTATCCACATTTTAGAGTCATCTACTAAACCGAGTAATGTAGCGGTCAGCATGTCGCCTGCAATACCCATTTGGCAATCTAAAAATAATCGTTTCATTTACATTCACCTATATGATTAATCATATTCGCCGTATAAGCAGCACCAAACCCATTGTCTATATTGACAACAGTAACACCGCTAGCACAGGAATTGAGCATAGATAATAACGCCGTCACGCCCCCAAAGGCCGTTCCATAGCCTACACTAGTCGGCACAGCAATGACAGGTACATCCACGAGGCCACCAACTACACTAGCTAAGGCCCCTTCCATGCCCGCAATAACAACGATAACCTTAGCAGACATGATGGTATCTAAATGTTGTAACAATCGATGAATACCCGCTACACCTACATCATAAATTCGATTGACCCTATTACCGTAAAACTCAGCCGTAATAGCACATTCTTCAGCTACTTTATAATCACTTGTACCGCCAGTAACAATAGCTATACTAGCTTCTGTTTTCTTTGTAGGCATGTCACCAATATAGCCGATATGAGCATCCTTGATATATGTCAATGAATGTTGTTCTTGAATCTCTGCGGCCACATCAGGTGCTAAGCGTGTAATCAATATCTGATCTTGCCCGTTGGACTGCATGGAAGAGATAATACCCACGATTTGTTCACTAGTTTTACCGGCACCATATATAACTTCTGGCACACCTTGGCGCAATTGACGATGTAAATCAACGTTTGCATACCCTAAATCATCTAAAGGCTTCATCTTTAGCTTTAATAAGGCGGCATCCACATCTATCTGTCCATTTTTTACTTGCTCTAAAAGAGTTCTAATGTTTTCACTCATGAACGCACCTCTAAATCTAATACAACATCATCAAACATAGATTTTAAATATGTAAGAATCTCAATCCTATTTTTAATAACAATAGCAATTTGATTTTCAGGAACTTGAATTTTAGCATTGTTTCCTATCAAACGAACACGAAAATCTGATAGATCTAAGGAAAATAAATACCTTTCTGCTCGTTCGATATGTTCTAAATCATTACCAGTTATACGTTGTCCCGCTTGAAATCTAGTAGCTAAGCAAGCATAAGATGGTTTATTCCAAGTAAATAAATTAGCCTGTTGAGCTAATTTTCGTATAATAGATTTTGTTAAACCACAGTCTCGCAATGGCGACTTAACAGATAGCTCAGCTATGGCTCTCATACCAGGGCGATCATCTATATCATCACTTGCATTAGTTCCATCGCATAATACGGTAAATCCATCGCGTTTAGCATATTCACTTATCGTTGTGAACACATGATGTTTGCAGTAATAACAACGATTGTCTGGATTACTCGTTACATCATCATGTGCAAGCACATCTATATCTATGATTTCTAAGGGAATATCTATAAATTCTGCAATTTTTTTGGCATCATTTAATTCAAATTGTGGTACAAACTGAGATTTCACAGTATATGCCTTGCATGGAATACCAGATTGTTTGGCCGCATATGCTAAGTAGGATGAATCCACTCCGCCTGACAAGGCAACTGCTATATTACCAAGACTCGTTAAATACTCTACCAAATTCATAACTTATGTTACCTTTATTAATTTTCTATACTCTATAGTATTCTATATAAAAACAAAAATAGAGTCTCAAACAAAGACTCTATCAACACAGATTCTTATAGATTCAATTAAACAACTAACTTATGTATGTAGTATAAACTTTTTGAATTAATATTTCTAACTCATAAATAAGATAAATGTGGATGTATCAAATTGCTTTTTTTCTATATAAGAAAACCACCTGACTTAAAAAGATTTGTAAGACCTTTATTAGACAAGTGGTTTAATATTAAGAAAAAAATATTATAAGCAAAAGACATATTAATTCTTTTAATATATATATTAAATCTTTATATACTCATCAAAAATTTAACACTTTGTAACGGCTTACCTATTTCTTGCTCACAGTACGAGAATAAAAGCTTCTCAAATTCCTTCCATATTGTTTTTGGAAGTTCTAAAGGCGTATCTTCACCCCACTGGTAAGCTAAAATCTGAGGTAATGCGGCTTTTACAGAGGGCGAAATAGTAAGACTTGTTGATTCTCTCACCTGCATCCAAAATGGATCGATTCCATCTTGATGGCTAAAAGCATTAGCACTAGGTACAACCCCTGCGAGAGATAATAATTGCCATCCAAGCATTATCGTTCCCAATTGTACATTGCGACGTCGAATTTGCTTGGAGTAATTTACTACCGTATCAAAGACTTTACGATCTACGTCATACATGGCAAATAATTCTTGAATAAGCTCACTCGCTACCGCTGCATAAGCAATATTATCGAGGTTTACATCTAAGGACTCCACCACATAAGAGCCATCAATTTGCGTAACATTTACATATTCCCCATCAGGTACGACTGTAATATACATGGCACTAAATGGACGTAAATAAGAACTGTTGCGCATCGTTATCATTCGCTTATGTGGAATCGATGCTCGGATGAGACCTAAACCAGGAGTAATAAAGGTAAATACGGAATATAACTTATATTTTTTTCGACTTATGACGATGGCAGGTGTATTAAAACCACCATTAAGCTTCTTCATTTTCTTCTTCTGTTGGCTCCTCTACTGGTATAGGTGTTACTTTAATGCGAGAAATACGATAACCTTGCATTTGCGTAACTTCAAAGGTATAACCATGAGCATCCACCGTATCACCTACGATTGGTGTACGTTCTAATAAACCAAAGACATAGCCACCGATTGTATCAGAGTCAGAATTATCAATTTCAATATTCATAATCTCTTCTACTTCGTCTACGAGGACCTTGCCATCAAACTCGAAGGAACCATCTGCATAGGACATCGTAGCCGGCAAATGCGGCTCATGCTCGTCTTGTATATCCCCAACCAACTCTTCGATAATATCTTCTAAGCCTACGAGACCAACCATGCCACCATATTCATCTACTACAACGGCTAGATAAATACGGCGCGTTCTCATATATTGCAACAAGGTAGATAATTTCATTACTTCAGGAACAGTAAGGATATCTCGTTTAATATTGCGCAAATCTTTACGGGCTTGATTAGGGCGTTCCATTAAATCTTTAATATGAACAAGGCCAATAATGTGATCCTTATCCTCTACACAGAGTGGATAACGTGTATGTACTTTAGAGCGAATAACCTTCATCGCTTCATCGTAACCGTTCTCAACGAATACGCAATCTACGTCTTGACGAGGGACCATAACCTCTTTAGCCATGCGATCTACAAAGTTAAAAACATTATCGATTAACTCAGACTCTACTTGGTCAAGTTGCCCTTCCTCGTGGCTTCGAGAAATCATCATACGAATTTCTTCTTCAGAGTACACAAGGTCTAGCTCCGTCAAATATTTTGTTTTGTAAAAGCCTAGAATAACATTGGAAATTTTACTAGCAATCCAAATAAAAGGATATACCAAGCGACCGGCAGCCACCACGATACGGCTATAGGTATTCACGTATTTCGTAGGGAAGGATAAGCCCAATGCTTTAGGTACAATTTCGCCGAAGATTAAAACGATTAAACTAATTAATAGTAATAAAATAACATCTAGTACCAAATGCATCCATGTACTATGAATATTAAGAACCGCAACTAAACGATCAACGATATTATCAAATACAAATGTACCAGTGCCTGCAAGGGCCAAGATAAAAAATAGAATCAAAAACTGCGTAGTATTTAAAAAATACTCAGGATTTTGATAGAGCTTTAATAAAAACTCTCTATCCTTTTCTAAAAGAATATCCATATCCTCTACATGTTCTTTACGAAGGCGGGCAAAGGAGAACTTTGCAACCACAAAAAAGTTAATTAGAAAAATACATAACAGACCAAACCCGACGGGTATCAGGCCATCTACACTATCCATCTTTATTCCTTTCATATGATTATGGAAATACTTATTATCTTTTTATTATATCAAATTATTTTTTATAACCAAGTTCAGATAACATACCAGATTTATTTCGCCAATCTTTTTTAACTTTAACCCAAAGGTCTAAGTAAACCTTTGTAGCCAATAGTTTTTGAATATCTGCACGCGCTTCAGCACCAAGTTGTTTTAACAAAGCACCTTTTTTACCAATAATGATACCCTTTTGAGAGTCTCGTTCGCAATAAATAGTAGCCCGAATATAAGTCGTACCATCATCGCGTGTTTTCATCTCATCTACGTCTACAGCGATAGCATGAGGAATTTCATCACGAGTAGCTAACAAGATTTTTTCTCGAACGATATCAGAAATGATAAGGCGTTCCGGTTGATCCGTAATCATGTCCTCTGGGAAATATTGTGGACCTTCAGGCAAGGTTTCTTCTAATACCTTAAGAATCTCTGGTATATTCTCTTTATCTTTTGCTGAAATCGGAATAACACCAGCAAAAGGATATGCATTTTGATAAGACACGATGGCTTCTAAAAGCTCTTCTTTTTTTAGAGTATCGATCTTATTAACTACCAAGAATACAGGAACTTTTACACGTTTCAATTGTTCAATAATAAAGTTGTCCCCAGGACCGCGTTTTTCATTACCTGCTACGACAAATAAAACGGCTTCTGTTTCTTTTAAGGACTCGATAGCAGCATCTACCATGAATTCACCTAATTTATGTTTTGGTTTATGCACACCAGGTGTATCCATGAATACGATTTGTTTTCTTTCGTCTGTATATACGCAGATGATACGGTTACGAGTTGTTTGAGCCTTATCGGATACGATAGCGATTTTATCACCAATAAGAGCATTAATTAAGGTAGATTTGCCAACATTTGGTCGACCTACAACGGCTACAAAGCCTGATTTAAAATGTTCCTTGTTATTCATTATATGGTGCATCCTCCCGCACATAACCGAGATTACCTAGGATAAATTCTTCCTCTGTGCGCATCTCTTTTTTATCTTCGTCGTTCATATGATCATAGCCTAAGATATGTAAACAGCTGTGAGTCGTCAAGTATGCTAATTCTCGCTCAAAACTATGTCCATATTCAATAGCCTGTTCACGAGTGCGCTCTAAGGATATAATCATATCTCCGAGTAGATGATGTTCCTCTTTACTACCTTCGTAATCATCCCCCTCATTAAGGGCAAAGGACAATACATCTGTAGGTCTATCGATTCCACGGTATTTTTTATTAAGTTCGTGAATCTTTGTATTATCACACAGCAAAATACTCATTTCATCTTCTTCAAGACCATATACGCGACTCACTTCATCACAGACCTTGCGTATAACAGCCTCAATATTCGAATCCTCTTGAATTCCTTCATCATAGCTAATGTTTATATACATGCTTATCCTTTCGCTACACTCTCTTTAGATGCTGCGTTAGTTTCCGCAGTCTCACCAGCTAATTTACGTTCATGATACTGATCGTAAGCTTTTACAATACGGCCTACTAAATCGTGACGAACAACGTCTTGATCGCTAAAGTAAACCATATTAATACCAGGTACATGCCGCAATACCTTTTCAGCCTCTCCGAGACCTGATACGACACGTGGAGGCAAGTCGATTTGTGTCTTATCACCATTGACTACCATTTTAGAGTTGTTACCCAAACGGGTTAAGAACATCTTCATCTGTTCAGCCGTCGTATTTTGAGCCTCATCTAGAATAACAAAGGCATTTTCCAATGTACGTCCACGCATATATGCCAAAGGTGCGACCTCAATTGTTCCGCGCTCCATAAAGCGTTGTACTTGCTCGATACCAAACATTTCGTGTAATGCATCATAGAGGGGTCTCAAATACGGGTCTACCTTGTCTTGTAATTCACCCGGTAAGAAACCTAATCGTTCACCAGCCTCTACAGCAGGTCGAGTCAAAATGATTTTATCCACATTACGGTTTTTCAAATAGAATGCAGCTAAAGCTACCGCCAAGAACGTTTTCCCTGTACCAGCAGGACCAATACCAAAAGTAATGGTATTTTTACGAATGCTGTCTACATAGTATTTTTGACCTTCCGTTTTAGGCGTAATATTTTTGCCACGCATATTAACAGATAAGGTATCTTCAAACATAGTATGTACAGCATCAGCCTTACCATTAGCGACAAGTTTAGCTGCAATACGCACCTGAGACTCAGTAATCGTACTGCCTTCACGATAGAGAAATACTAATTCTTCTAGAGTACGATAGAGGGCATTGACTTGATCCTCATCCCCCTTGATAACTACCGTATCACCTCGAGCTACTACATCGGCGGAGATGACTTCAAGCATCATATGTAAATATCGATTATGTTGACCTAGTATGGATTGTGCTAGGTCATATGTAGGAAATGTAAATATTTGTTCGCTCATACAACCTCCTAATCTATAAATTTACGAACTGCTTTACCATTTAGGTAATCACATAGATCACCTTGATGTGCATCCAGTTCGTCTAGCTTATCATCAATTAAATCTTGTACGCGCCACCAACCCATGGACCAATTTGTAAAAAGCGTATTATCTTCAGGCGCTCTACCTACAAGGCGCTGCAATACAATGTCAGGGTGTAAATGACGTACAAAATTAACAACTCGGTCAGCATATTCTTCAGCACTGATTAAGGTAAACTGACCTTCTTGATACCACATGGCCATCAATGTATTTTTAACGATATATAACGCATGTAATTTAACTTGATCTACACCAAGGGCTGACAAAATACGAGCCCCTTCAATAGTATCCTTCATGGTATCCCATGGTAAATTAACTATCATATGAGTTGTTATGTTAAATCCATAGCGCTTAATTCGTAATACGGCATCAATAAACTGGGCTAAATCATGACCGCGATTAATTTTTTCTAATGTCTCATAGTTAACCGTTTGAAGACCTAACTCAATATAGATATCCTTTTGAAAGCGGTCACGAATATCCGCCAAGATTTCTAGATATTCATCGGCGATACAATCTGGTCTCGTAGCAATGGCAATACCCACGGCTTCGTCAATGCAACCTTGCTCCATATAGCTTTTAAAATCATCAAGACTCAAGTAAGTATTACTGAAGTTTTGATAATAAGGAATAAATTTTTTAGCCTTATACTTAGGGCCTATGTGAGCAATGTTTTCCTCTAATTGCATGCGTACCGTCATCCACGCAGGACGGTTTTCGTAGCCCGCCCCAATTTCACCACAAAAGGTACAGCCTCCAACACCAGCTGAACCATCTCGGTTTGGACAAGTCAATGGTAATGCTACAGGCAATTTATAAACCTTTTCCCCATAGGTTTCTTTATAATATTTAGATACCATGCGGTATCGTTTTGGTCTCGTTGTATCGGTCATAACACTCCTATTAAACTAACCAATCATCGCTTATTAGTCTACAATTCTTAACTGTATATGCCTTAACATTATATAACTAATTGTAACTAACAAGCCTCTACTTCAGGACGTATAAAGGGTTTAACCTCTTTATTTACGTCGATTACAACTGTAAAAGGTACATTTGGTACATTCTCTATACCTAACACTTTAGCCGTGTCCTTAGACATAGGCATTTCTACATATTGTTGACGAATTTTGCGCCACTCTTTAAATGTATAATTAGGAATATACTGAGATGCAATTTTTTCATTGCGCCAGAATGCTTCCCCTTCTTGTAAAAGTTCTTTTGTCTGCTTCGGTAAACCAACGGCTTCACTGCGAACCTTACCGCGATAACTAACGAGTGTATCATATTGTAATAATTCGGCAGCCACTGTATCGCCTTTAGCTAAGAAGAAATTGTACAAAAACTCAATTTGATCTATATCTTTTAAATTAATCTTATGATTACCCGCATCGAGCCAAGCCTGTGTCATATCACAGAAATAGGAAAAGGCATCTTTTTTTATCTCCACTTTAGATGGATCGTACTTTTTCATAGGTGGTACATGATTAGTAGTTAATCTATCCTCACCAGTTATAGATGTATCAGTATGTTCCTTTATGAGCTTACTACCTATATAACCAAAGACTGTTCTAAAACGCTCACTATTATAGAAGCGTTCAAAGACATCTTCAAAATGTTTTAAGAAGCGTATGTCTCTATAAGGGAGCACATGAGTGCTTAGTACCTCATATGGCGCTAAAGGATCACTAATATATTGATACTCATCCATGCGACGTACACCAGATCCTTTTAAAAGTTTCAAGAACCCTATTTGTAACGCATGAGGTTGTAAACTAAAAAGATCATTAAAGGATAAACCAAATCGCTGTTTAGTCTCGTATGGCAGGCCTACGATTAAATCCATGTGTACATGAGTTCGACCTGCTTCAATGATAGGACGAATAGCCTTTTGAATGTACGGCCAGTCATTGTATCGATTAATAGCATCTAAGGTTTTCTTATGCGTACTTTGAACGCCTACCTCGATTTGAATACGACCTGGAGGTGTTTCACAGAGAATATTTGTTTCCCATTCCGTCATTAGCTCTGGTTCCATTTCTAAATGGAAATTCGTCTCTGTATCAGCATCGCGCATAAATTCCATCAATGGACGATGATGCTTCGGTGCACAGTTGAAGGTTCTATCAACAAACTTAACTTGTTTTACCTTATGATCGATAAACCACTGTAGTTCTTTGAGGGTTCTATTTTGCGGAAAAAAACGAACTGTATTTTTATTCCCAGATAAGCAGTACTGACAAGAGAATGGACATCCCCGAGAGGATTCATAGTAGATGATTTTATGTTCTAAATCGACCATATCCTCTTCTACGTAAGGGAATGGTATGGTACTAAGATTTTTTACCTCCACCGTATCAGTAGAGCCCAAGAGTTGGCCAGAAATATGGCGACCACGTACTCCAGGAATCTCGTCTTCTAGACCATCCTTGCCATCTATTAGTGCACTAATAAGTTGATAAAAGGCTTCTTCTCCTTCACCTTGTACAACATAGTCAACAGCAGTACAACGATTTAAAATTTCATCTGCTGTAAAAGATACCTCTGGCCCACCTAAAATGATTTTAATATCTGGTCGAACAGCTTTCACCATGTCCACAACATGTAAAGTCATGTCAATATTCCAGATATAGCAAGCAAAGCCCAATACATCAATATTGCGCTCTGTAATATCGCTAAGAATATGTAAAACAGGCATATTAATAGTATATTCTACTATATCGTATGCCTGTCCGTGAGCCTGCCCATACGCTTTGAGATAACGCAAAGCCAGAGAAGAATGTATAAATTTTGAATTTAATGTGGATAAAACTACGTTCATAGGTCCCCTTTAAATCATCGAATGGCTCAGCCACCGTCTAGTCATAATATATGTATTATACCATTAAAAGAGACTAAATATAATAGAAATAATGGCACCCACTAAAATAACAACAGATGCGACAGTGAGAATGATACTGCCAAAGAATACAACGGCAGCCAAAATAATCGCTAAAACAATGAATAATATAATTCGACTAAGCCAGCTTGTACTACTAAAGCTATACACCTTAACTTTCGGTTCGTATTGATTATGTTCATTGTAATATTGTTGCTCTTCATTTATATTGGTTGGCGTTGAATCTACATGAACGGAATCGCCTACTTCTTCAATAGTTACACCATCAAATTCTCGTCGCTCATCATCGGATAATACGCGCGTATTAGGTGCAGTAAAATAAGGATTGTTACTATAAGTATCACCTGATTGACCATTTCTATATGTATTTTGATTATTGTTTATATTATGTTGATCATTCATATGTATTTCCTTTATATGACCAAATACTAATTGATTTTATACAATTTATTATATCATATTTTAGTATCAGAATGGCAAATAGAAATCCCTTCAGATATAAACTCATATATCTGAAGGGATTCTTTTTTATATTGCTTAATGCTAATATAGGCTAACACTCATATTAGTCATTTAAGAATTTTTTAAGTAATTCATTTACCATACCAGGGTTAGCACGGCCTTTAGATTCTTTCATAACTTGACCAACTAAGAAGCCAATAGCTTTGCCGTTACCGCTTTTAAAGTCTGCTACTGGTTGTGGGTTCTTAGCAATAACTTGCTTAACAATCTCTTCAATAGCACCAGTATCTGTAATTTGAACTAGACCTTCTTCTTTTACGATAGTATCAGCATCCTTGCCGGATTCCCACATAGATACAATAACTTTTTTCGCAATTTTACCGGAAATTGTACCTTTGTCGATTAGGGCGATCATACCAGCTAAGTTTTCAGGGCTTACCTTAGATTCAGCAAATGTTAAACCACTTTCATTGATCATCTTAGACAAGTCACCAAGCATCCAGTTAGCAACAGTCTTAGCATCTGCACCTGCTTTAACAGTATCATCTAAGAAGTCTGCAGTTTTACGAGATACAGTAAGGATTGTTGCATCTTCACGAGACAAGCCATATTCAGATACAAAGCGTTCAATTTTAGCATCTTGCAATTCAGGTAATGCACGACGTACTTCTTCGATTTTTTCGTCAGTAATTACAATTGGTACCAAATCTGGTTCAGGGAAGTAACGGTAGTCGTTTTCTTCGTCTTTCTTACGCATACCAATAGTAATGCCTTGAGCATCATCCCAAGTACGTGTTTCTTGATCTACTTTACCGCCAGCTTCAATTAACTTAGCTTGACGCAATGCTTCATATTCAACAACCTTTTGAATAGCTGTTAAAGAGTTTACGTTCTTAGTTTCTGTACGTGTACCAAACTCTTTAGTACCACGCAAACGTACGGATACGTTACAGTCACCACGCAAAGAACCTTCTTCCATACGACCGTCAGATACTTCTAAATATTGCAAAATAGAACGTAATTTTTCAACGTATGCTCTCGCTTCTGCGCCGGAACGAATATCTGGTTCAGATACGATTTCAAGAAGAGGTACGCCCGTACGGTTATAGTCAACATTAGAAGATTTAGAGTCGGAAATAGTGTTGCCACTATGAACGAGTTTGCCTGCATCTTCTTCCATGTGAATACGCGTAATACCGATACGTTTAGTTTCACCATTCACTTCGATGTCTAAGTGACCATTCAAACAAATCGGTAAATCATATTGAGATGTTTGATAGTTTTTAGGCAAATCAGGATAGTAGTAGTTTTTGCGGTCAAACTTGTTAAAGTTAAGGATTTCGCAATTCAATGCTAAGCCTACTTTAATAGCAAATTCTACTACTTGTTTATTTAACACAGGCATTGCACCAGGCAAGCCAAGGCACACCGGGCATACATGTGTATTTTGATCGCCGCCGAATTCAGTGGTACAACCACAGAAGATTTTGGACTTAGTCTTAAGCTCTGTATGAACCTCTAAACCAACAACCGTTTCGTATTTACTACTCATAGAGAAACCTCCCCAGTTGGCGCTACTAATTGACAGTCTGGACGTGCTTGTTCAAATGTGAAAGCGGCACGTAACAATGTTTCTTCACCCATTGCAGGCCCCAACAATTGTAAACCGATTGGTAAGTTACTGCTGCTCATCCCCGCTGGAATACTGATACCTGGAATACCTGCAAGGTTAGCTGGTACTGTACAGATATCTTCTAAGTACATTGCCAATGGGTCGTTTGCTTTTTCGCCAAATTTATAAGATGTGTTAGGAGCAGTTGGTGTCAAAATCAAGTCTACTTTGGAGAATGCTTCATCAAATTCGTTTTTGATGAGACGACGTACTTTCAATGCTTTCAAATAGTACGCATCGTAGTAACCTGCACTCAATACATATGTACCTAACAAGATACGACGTTGTACTTCAGGGCCAAAACCTTCTGTACGAGTTTTAGTAGACATTTCTACTAAATTATCCGCCGGTACGCGCATACCATAGCTTACACCGTCATAACGAGCCAAGTTAGAGCTTGCCTCTGCCAATGCGATGATATAATACGCAGATAATGCATATTTAGAGTTAGGCAAGGAAACCTCAACGATTTCAGCACCTAATTTTTTGTATGTTTCGATAGCCTCTTCCATAGCTTTACGAACTTCACTATTGAGACCTTCGCCAAAGAATTCTTTTGGCACACCGATTTTAAGATTTTGTACATCATTTACAAGAGCTGTAGTGTAATCTACACGAGCACCTGGAATCGATGTGGAATCTTTTGCATCATAACCAGAAATAGCATTCAATACCAATGCAGCATCTGTTACATCACGTGTAATAGGGCCGATTTGGTCCAAAGAAGATGCAAAGGCAATAAGACCATAACGGGATACATTACCATAGGTTGGCTTCAAGCCTACTACACCACAGAAAGACGCTGGTTGACGGATGGAACCACCTGTATCAGAACCAAGCGCCCAAATAGCAGAACCACTAGAAACAGCAGCTGCACTACCACCAGAGGAACCACCAGGTACACAGTCTATATTCCAAGGGTTAGAAGTTTTTGCTAATGCGGAGTTTTCTGTAGAACCGCCCATAGCAAATTCGTCCATATTAAGTTTACCAAGACTAATATAATGATTATCTTGTAAACGTTCGATAACAGACGCATTGTATGGAGGCACAAAGTTCTCTAACATTTTAGACGCACAAGTTGCAGGCTCACCTTTAATACAAATATTATCTTTAATCGCTCCAGGAATACCAGCTAATGGAGAAATGGCTTCACCTTTAGCAATCGCTTCGTCTACAGCCTTAGCTGTAGCTAAAGCACGTTCATGAGAATCGGATAAGTACGCATGTACAGTTGGTTCCACTTTAGCTTTATGAGTAATAACAGCATTCGTCAATTCAACGGCGCTGATTTCTTTATTCACAAGTTTCTTGTGTAATTCATGAATTGTCGGCACAGTGAAACCTCCTATTCTTGTACAACACGAGGTACTTTAAAGTACCCATCTTCTGCTTCTGGAGCATTGGATAAAGCTAAATCATGATCGAGGGATGGTTTAGTTTCATCCTCTCTGAATACATTTTGTAATGGTACAGCATGAGCCATTGGCTCAACACCGTCAAGTTCTAATGCGTTTAGTTCAGCAACATAGGTCAAGATGTCGGACAACTCTTTTTCTACATGTGCCATATGTTCTTCCTTAACTTCCAATCGTGAAAGCAAGGCGATATTTTTTATTTCCTCTTGGCTGATTTTCATCGGAACACATCCTTTCATAATTATTTATTATAAAGCAAATAGTATATATTTTCAAAATATTGTAAGACTATATATTTATTGGATTTCACCGAGTTCTTTTAATAGTTCTACGAACTCTTCTTCGTTCATAACACGAATGCCCAATTCATTTGCTTTTGTGAGCTTACTACCGCTATCTTCTCCAGCTACGACGAGTGTTGTCTTCTTTGAAACAGAACCAGTTACCTTGGCTCCATGAGCTTCAAGGATTTTACCGGCTTCACTGCGACCCATAACCTCAAGCTTACCTGTGAGAACGACGATTTCGCCTTCCATTTGATTGCCTGCAGCTTCTACTACATCTACGGTCATCTTAAGACCAGCTTGAGTTAAGCCTTCAATAATAGCTACATGAGCAGGATCTTGGCGATATTCAACGATGCTATCTGCCATTGTGGGCCCGATTTCTTCAACTGCTACTAGTTCATCCTTCGTAATAGTCATGAACCGATCTATAGATTGCACCACATTAGCAATTGTAGTTGCAGCCTTTGAGCCGATTAAACGAATCCCCAATCCATATAATACACGGTCTAAACCACGTGATTTAGAGTCATCAATAGCTTTCACCAAATTTTCTGCAGATTTTTTACCCATACGGTCCATCGTAACAAGTTGGTCTACAGTTAAATGATATAAATCAACAACATTTGTAATTAACTTGTTGTTGATCAAATTTTCTACGATACTAGGACCAAGGCCATCGATATTCATAGCGTCACGAGAGGCAAAGTGGATAATTTGTTCCTTTTCAATAGCTGGACAATGTTTATTCGTACATCGAACTGCCGCTTCTCCTTCACGACGAACTGCAGGAGATTCACATACAGGACATGTATTAGGAATGGTAAAAGGAATTTCGGAGCCATTTCGCTTTTCAGGAACAACACGGATAACCTCCGGAATGATTTCTGCCGCCTTGTGAATGATAACATGGTCACCAATACGGATGTCTTTTTCATTGATGAAATCTTGGTTGTGTAATGTGACACGGCTTACGTTTGTGCCAGATACAAATACGGATTCAAGCTCACCAGTAGGTGTTAGAACACCTGTACGGCCTACATTAATTGTAATATCTTTTAGGATTGTTTCCACTTCTTCCGGTGGATACTTGTACGCAGTGGCCCATTTAGGATCCTTTGCAGTGCTACCAAGAACCTCTTGATCATCAAAGCTATTTACCTTAATAACCATTCCATCTGTATCATATGGAAGTTCATGGCGTTTATCCCCCCAATAATTAATGGCTTCAATTATTTCATCAATTGTTTTACATACACGATAATGAGGATTTACAGAGAACTTAAAGTTCTCTAAGTTCTTAAGCAATTCCTCTTGACTATGAATATTGGCTCCCACTTCAGAACCTATAGCATATGCGAAAAACGCTAGATTCCGGTTAGCAGTAATAGCTGGGTCTTGTTGCCTTAAAGAGCCTGCTGCAGCATTGCGAGGATTTACGAAGGTCGGAAGACCTTCTTCATCACGTTCTTCGTTGATACGTTTAAATTCGCTATGAGGCATATAGGCTTCACCACGAACTTCGATAAACTCTGGCGCATTGTCTAAAAATAATGGAATGGATTTAATGGTACGTACATTAGCTGTTACGTCTTCACCAACGCGACCATCACCACGTGTAACGGCACGAACAAACATACCATTTTCATAATGTAAATTAACCGCTAAGCCATCGATTTTAAGTTCTACAACATACGCAGATGGCTTATGACCAAGTTCCTTTTCTACACGATTTCCAAAAGCTCGTACTTCATCAGCATTGAATACATTGGAAAGACTTAACATAGGACGACCGTGAACGACCTTTTCAAAGGAGCCTTCTACCTTCATACCGACCCGTTGTGTTGGAGAAGATGGCACAATATATTCAGGATGAGCTGTTTCTAAATCCACAAGCTCACGATATTTTTTATCATATTCAAAGTCGCTCATAGTAGGAGCATCTTTTACGTAGTATAAATACTGCGCATGAGTAAGCTCCTGTTGCAATTCTTTAATTCTATCTTTCGGATTCATTTTATATCCTTTTATACACAAATATATTTAGTTATATGATTGTATGTGTTTTCTATTTAAATATAAACGTAATTAGACGAATCATCCCTTTTTAACAGGCGCAAATTTTGCCATTACGACACGTACACCTTGTGTAGGGAACTCGATAGTCAATTTCATACCCGCCCCTTCACCAGTTACGTTGATTACTTTACCATTACCCCATTTACTATGAATAGCCGTATCGCCCACCTTCCAGTCGGCAATTACTTCATTACGAACAATTGGCTTCGTCACGGGGCGGCTAGTAACACTCATATGTTGAGGTACATGACGTTTAATATCGTCAGGCACTTTACGCTTAGCACGTAAGCCATCTACTAATTCTTCGGGAATTTCATCGATAAATCGAGATGGTAAATAACTACTAGTACGGCCAAATACGGTTCTAGTAGTGGCATTAGAAATATATAATTCCTTTTCAGCACGCGTAATACCTACATAAGCAAGACGACGTTCCTCTTCAATTTCTTCAGGGTTCATCAAGGTACGACTATGAGGGAATAAACCTTCTTCCAAACCACATAAAAATACAATAGAAAATTCCAAACCCTTTGCAGCATGTAATGTCATCAATGTCACTTTAGCCTCTTCTTGTTCGAAGGAGTCTACATCGTTAACAAGTGCTACTTGCTCTAAAAAGTCCTCTACAGTACCAGATGGATTTGTATCTTGGAAGTCTTTTGCCACAGATAAAAGCTCACCAATATTCTCAGCACGAGCTTGATCTTGTGGGTCTGTACTCTCTTCTAATTGTGCCAAATAACCTGTTCTGTCTAGAATAGACTCTAAGATATCGAGTATAGTTTTATCTTCCATTTCAGAAACAAGAGTAAAGATGAGAATACCGAATTCTTCTAACTTTTCCTTAGTTTTTCCCTTGATAGAATCAATTAAGTGTAACTGCGTAAGCGTCATAAACAAAGACGTTCCTTTTTCACGAGCATAGTCTTGTAGTTTAGCAACTGTAGTGGCCCCAATACTCCGTTTTGGCACATTAATGATGCGCAATAAGCTCAAATCATCAAAGGGATTGTATAATACGCGTAAATAAGCTAAAACGTCTTTGATTTCTTTACGATCATAGAATTTTGTGCCCCCTACCATCGTATAAGGTAAGGCCCGCTTAATGAGTGCTTCCTCAAGAACACGAGACTGGGCATTTGTACGATATAAAATGGCCATATCCCCGTATGGAACATCGTGAATATCATGTTTTTTAGCGATTGTGTCACCGATAAAAGCTGCTTCCTCATGTTCGGATTGAGCCGTAAAATGCTGAATTTTTGCGCCTTCTATTTTATCGGTCCAAAGATTTTTCTCTGGGCGGCCTTCATTATTATCGATAACAGCATTGGCTGCATCGAGAATAATCTTAGTAGAACGATAGTTTTGCTCTAATTTAATAGATGTACAATTAGGATAGTCCTTTTCAAAATCTAAGATATTTTGAATATCCGCGCCACGCCAAGCGTAAATACTTTGATCAGCATCACCCACGACGGCGATATTCTTCCAATGTGAAGCTAATAATTTCGCCAATACATATTGAGCATGGTTTGTATCTTGATACTCGTCAATCATGACATAACGGAAACGATGACTATATTTATCAAGAACAGCCGCATTAGACTGTAATAATTTAACGGCTACTAATAATAGATCATCAAAATCTAATGCATTATTCTTGCGCAACTCCCGCTCATAATACTCATAAACATCAGCTACCTTTTGTTGGTAAAAGTCTCGTGCTTGTTTTCTAAAATCAGAAGCAAAAAGTAATTTATTCTTAGCATCTGATATGGCAGCAATCATAGCCCCTACAGGATAGTATTTATCATCCAAATTTAACGCTTTTAATGCGGATTTAATAACAGCTTGAGAGTCGGATGTGTCATAGATAGTAAAATTGCTGTTATAACCTAAAAATTTATCTATTTCAAAACGTAAAAACTTAGCACAAAAGCTATGAAATGTACTGAGCCAAATGCGATTTGCTACATCGCCTACAAGACTTTCTACACGGCTTTTCATTTCTTTCGCCGCTTTATTGGTGAAAGTAATGGCCAAGATTTCATAAGGATTAACACCTTGTGCCAATAAATGTGCAATACGAACTGTTAAGACCTTTGTTTTACCAGATCCAGCACCGGCTAAAATCAATAAAGGGCCTTCCGTATGCTGAACAGCTTGTTGTTGCTCTTTATTTAAACCTGTTAATAATGAATTCATCGAAACACACCTATTGCCCTTACATATGCAATACAAACTCCAAATATACATAAATAATCTTTAATAAGCTGTGAAACAAGTATGTATAATTAAAAGCTAAATTATTATATGTAAATAAACACATCTATAATAGCAATTACAATATACATGCAATATACTTGAAGCCCTATAAATAGAGAAGAAGAACGTTGCGAGCAACGTTCTTTTTTAGTTTGTATACTATTTCATAGCACCAAGAATTGGTGGTACGATTTGTTTTTTACGAGACATAGTATTAGGTAAGAATACACCATTATCTTTTATTTCTTTTTCAAATGCTTTAGTAACTACAGCTTCTACATCGCCACTAAACAACAATGTTGTACTCTCATCGAGAATATTTGTAATCATGATGTAAGATGCATCGTAGTTATTAGCATTGCGAAGCGCTTCTAAGGCTTGTACTAGTTCACCTTGTTTAGCCAATACATCAGTTGTATCCATAACAGAAATTTGACCGATAGAAATAGTCTTACCTGCTTCAGAGAACTCTTTCATGTCTGTACGAACGATATCATCGTTAGTTAAATCAGAAATATCTGCTCCCGCTTTCAACATATCTAGCCCATAGGACTCAATATTTACGCCAGCGATTTCAGCTAATTTATGAGCCATTTCTTTATCTGTTTCTGTACATGTTGGAGAACGGAATAACACAGTATCAGAAATGATAGCAGATAACATCAAGCCTGCAACGCCTTTAGGAATTTCTTGATTATTCTCCATGTACAACTTAGTAATGATTGTATTAGAGCAACCTACAGGTTCTAAACGCATGAATACAGGTCCATCAGTTTCGAAGTCACCAATGCGGTGATGATCGACAACACCGCACATATTCATGGATTTATAGCCATCAATTATTTGTTTGGATTCGTTATGGTCTGTTAAATACAAATTACCGCCTTCTGGAGCAAACTCTTCCCAATTTTTAACAACTTGAGGGTGAGCAAAGCCAAAATGGTTCAAAATATATGTTGTTTCTTTGTTAGCTTCACCTGCACAGACTGGAGTTGCTGGTGTCCCCATTTGTGTTAGTAAGTTAGCAAAGGAAATAGCAGAACAAATTGAATCAGTATCAGGGCTTTTATGACCTGCTACATATGTTTTTACATCACTCATAATATACCTCTTTTATATTAATTTCATACTTAATATCGACTTACGTCAATCCGATTTTTAACTATATCATTATATCATAAATCATACAAAAAAACACGCCACTACTAAGTAGTGACGTGTTTTTAACATTCTATAAAATTATCTAATATAAATGATTAGTCGTGATTCTTTTTGCGGTTTGTAAACAAACCAGGTCCAATTGTTTCAATGATGATAAACAACATTGGGATGATAAAGATACCAAACAATGTAGCTGTTGTCATCCCTGCTACTACAGTAATACCCATAGAAGTACGTGCACCAGAACCAGCACCACTAGATACTGCCAATGGTAATACACCAAGGATAAATGCAAAGGATGTCATCAAAATTGGACGCAAACGAATTTTTGCAGCTTCGATAGCAGCATCAACAACATTCATACCACGCTCGTCAACGCGAATCTTAGCATACTCGATAATCAAAATCGCATTTTTCGCAGCCAAGCCAACCAAGGTTAAGAGACCGATCTGCATATAAATATCATTTGCTAAGGAATATCTGCCTGTGAAGTTCAATAAGAATGGTACTAAAGAAGCACCTATCATACCAGATGGTACGGAGAACAATACGGCAAATGGAACCTTCCAAGACTCATATAAGGCAGCCAAGATTAAGAATACAAAAACAAGGCCTAAACCAAGAATCAACATAGTTTGAGAACCGGCTTTTAATTCTTCACGAGATTGCCCTGCCCAATCATATGTATAACCAGTAGGTAATGTTTTAGCGGCTGCCTCTTTTAATGCGTTGATAGCATCACCAGAGGAGTACCCACTAGCTTGAGATCCACCAATTTGTACGGCCATCGTATTATCAAAGCGAGTGATACTAGATGGTGTACCTGTTTGTTCCTTTGTAATATAGTTAGAAACAGGTACCATTTGGCCATTACTATTTCTAACCGCTAACATATTAAGCTGATCTGCATTTTGACGATATGCGTCTTCCGCTTGGACTACAACCTTATAGTTTTTACCATAAGTAGTAAAGTCGTTAACTTGAATACTACCGTAGAACCCTTGCAAAGTGGTAAAGATATCAGCTAATGCTACACCATCTTGAGCCGCTTTTTCACGATTTACATCAAATTGTAATGTCGGCGTAGATGTATCAAAAGTAGTATAAATGGATCGAATTGCCGGGCTCTTACGAGCTTCCGCAATAAATTCATTAGTACGATCAGCCATAACTTGTGGACTATCGCCAGCTTTGTTGATGATGTACATACTAAAACCACCAGTTGTACCCAAACCAGGAATGGATGGTGGATTCATAGCAATTACAGTTGCTTCTGGTACACCTTGAGCGGCAAAACCAAAGGTTTGACCAACCATTGCATTAATAGAAGTTGCAGCAGTAGTACGATATTTCCAGTCAGACATAGTAGCAAAAATTACACCAGCACTAGACTTTTGACCACCACCTAAAAGGTCAAAACCAGCGACAGTAAATACTTCTTGGAATAATTGTTCATCCTTAGGTTTTTCAGGATCATTTTTTTCTTCCAAGAAAGATGCAATTTTTTCAAGTGTAGCCATAGTCCGTTCAGATGTAGCACCAGGTGGCTCATTAATAGCAATCATGTAGTAACCACTATCTTCAGCTGGTACGAAAGAAGTTGGTAAGAAGTGGAATACTAAGGCTGTACCACCTGCAAATACTAGCAATGTAATAACAGTTAAACTCAAACGATGGCTTAAACGCGCTAATTGAATGCCATACCAATTACTGAATCGTTCTAGAGCAGCATTAAACTTATTTAATTGGCGATGTAACCAATCTTCACGATTTTTAGATATATGTGGTTTCAACATTGTAGAACATAATGCTGGTGTCAACACAAGTGCAATAATAGCTGAAATTACAACGGAAACAGCAATCGTTAATGCGAACTGTTTGTAAAGGATGCCTGTCATACCACCCATGAAAGCGACTGGTACAAATACAGCAGTCAATACAAAGGCAATACCAATTACTGGTCCTTGCACATTTTCCATTGCTTTAATAGCCGCCTCTTTTGGAGGTAAACCATTATATTTTAACTCGTATTCAACAGCCTCTACCACTACGATAGCATCATCAACAACAAGGCCGATAGCCAAAACCATGGCAAAAAGCGTCAAAGTGTTAATAGAGAAATCTAATAAAACAAAAGCACCAAATGTGCCAAGCAAAGATACTGGCACAGCAATCATAGGAATGATTGTGGATCGCCAAGATTGTAAGAAGACATATACTACAACTAAAACAAGGAGCAATGCCTCTACAAATGTATGCTCAACCTCATTAATAGATGCACTTACGAATTTAGTATTATCTACAACTACATTATATTGCATATCTGGTGGGAAGGATTTAGATTGCTCATCTAGAACCTTCTTAACATTAGCAATTGTTTCTAATGCATTAGCATCATTTTGTAGAGAAATAGCAAAACCGGCAACCTCTTTATGAGCAGATTTTGCGATGAAGTCATACCCTTCAGCCCCAATTTGAATACGGGAGATATCTTTTAGATGTAATACCTTACCATTAGTGCTTTTAATAGCAATATTGCCAAATTGTTCAGGTGTTACGAGACGTCCATCAATTTTGATAGGATATTGAAAGGCTTGTTCACCATTTGTAGGGTTTTTCCCTACTGTACCTGCTGCGGCTTGTAAGTTTTGACCTTTTATAGCCGCCGTAACTTCAGAGATAGTAACACCAAGTTTTTGCATCTTCGCAGGATCCAACCAAATGCGCATAGAATAATCAGATCCGAACTCCTGTACAGAACCAACACCCTTAATGGATTTGATTGTATCCATCATATAATTGGTACCATAGTTCTTTAAGAATGTTGCATCATATGTGCCATTTGGTGAACTCAAAGAGAATATAAGTGCCATATCACCAGAAGATTTAGTAGTTGTAACACCTACAGCTTGTACCTCTGAAGGCAATTGTGCAAGTGCTGCTTGAACACGGTTTTGCGTATTAACCGCATCCATATCAGCATCTGTACCTTGATTGAACTGAACAGTCAACGAATAGCTACCGTTACTGGAACTATTAGATGTCATATAGTCCATATCTTGTACGCCTACAATCTGCGTTTCAATAACACTGGCTACTGTATCATTAACAACTTGAGCAGTTGCACCAGTATAAGCAGTATTAACTTGAACTGTAGGTGGAGAAATTTGTGGATATCGAGCTACCGGAAGGTTCATCATAGAGATAAGCCCTACCAACGTGATAACAATGGCTATTACGATGGCAAAGATAGGTCGATTAATAAAGAATTTCGACACGATCTATCCTCCTTTTATTTTGTAGCTTTCAACTGTTCTTTAGTTAGTAGTTTGCCATTTACTTTTACGCCATTTTTCACCTTAGTTAAGCCGTCAACGATGATTGTATCACCAGCAGCCAAACCAGATTTAATGATCGTTTCATTACCTTTAGTACCACCAATCTCTACTGTCTTTTGTTCTACTACACCAGCTGCATTTACAACATAAACAAAGTTTTTGTCCATGATTTGTAAAATTGCACGACTTGGTACAAGGATTGCATTTTTAATCTTTTCACCAGGAGAAACAACAGTAGCATACATATTAGGTAATAATAAATGATTAGGATTTGGGAAGGACGCTTTCAATACAAGCTTACCCGTAGATTGATCTAAACTCTTAGCCGCTTGCACGATAGAACCAAGTTCATTATATGTTTCGCCATCAGCAAGTTTTAATTGAATATTTGGACCATTAGAATCATCCGTTGTAGGATTCTTCATAAAATCAAGATATTCTTGCTCAGTCATACTAAACTCAACGAAGATTGGATCAATAGAATCGATTGTAACCAATGTAGTAGAGCCAGCCTGAACATAAGTGCCTGTATCTACGTCATCCAGACGTAATGTACCAGAATATGGTGCATATACCATGGTATCCCCCATATTATCTTGAGCAATTTTCACGGATGCTTCATACGCTTCATAAGTAGCCTTAGCTTGCTCTGTAGCACTACGTTGCGTATCTACACGTTGTTGAGCAATCGCATCTTGTGATGCCAAAGTTTCATAACGTTGAAGATCTACTTCAGCATTTTTCAAGTTTGCATTAGCTTGAGCTGCTTGTGCTTCTGCATTGGCAAGACTCGCTTCATATTGACGAGAATCAATTCGATATAATGGTTGTCCCGCTACTACTTGTTCCCCACCTTTTACAAACTTCTCAACAATATAACCACTTACACGAGCATGTACAGCTACAGAGTTCTCCGCAACTACAGTACCAGCAAATGTTTGATCAACTTGTGTATCACTTGCTGTAAGTTTATATGTATTAACATTAATCTCACCAGCTTGCTGTTGATTGTTGCCACACCCAGCAATCATCACAGCAGACATTACGAGAGCTGCTAACATACGGGAATAACGATACTTCATTATCTGTACTCCTTTTCAGAAACTAATCATTCATGTCACATAATTACATAAATATCTTTATATATTTTACAGGATTCTATAGATAAAGTCAATTTTTTTGATACCCCTCTACCTTTGTAGAACATAGATAAAACCTAAATAAAATCATATATATTGCATACAATATAAAAGTTAAAAATCATTGACATTTATTATTTAATGTGAACACAGATAGTTTTTAAATTGTAAAAATATAAATCACAAGTTTGATTTAACAACTTTCATTATATATAGTATAACCACTATCATTCACTAAAATTGCTTCACTATTATTTATCGCCACTAATGATATCTTATCTTGATAGTTTTCTAGTATCTTCTGAGTGGATTCTTCAAATGGATATTCCCCTATATGAGGTAAAACATAATGATCAAATACATTTACACCCGTATAATCATCTAGTTCAGATGCTATACTTTTATCATCCATCATCTGACTATATTCAATATTTTCTGACATAATAATCGCTCCAGCAGATTCACCAATATAAAATAATCCCTCTTTAATTCTTTTAAAAAGTACCTCCACAAGATTTTTTCTTTTTATTTCCTGTAGCAAATAAAAGGTGTTGCCACCAGATATACAAATACATTCTGTTTTTAAAAACTTATCCTTCAAATAAGTTTCATCAAATTTAGTAATATCAAGAATTTCAACTTCATAGCCTAGAGATTTTAACATCTCAATACCTTCATCAATATATCCAGTATATGGTTCAACATTACCAGCAGTAGGAATAAAAACTATCTTATTCGAAACCATTTTCGAAAGATATTTTTTTGTTATACTTTCTGTTCCGGCTAAATATGACATAAGTAACATTTCCATGAACTATCACCTCTCACAAATTTATAACTATTTATTAATGGCAAGATTAATTTAATATAAAAAAACCGCCTAAGAATCTACCTAGGCGGTTTTAAAAACCACTTATTCGGCTATTCTATATCTATTATAGCCGAATAATCATAAATTTATCTGTAAGCACAGAATTATTTCTAACAGAAATGTACTTTTCTATTTGGTGGAGATGAGGGGAGTCGAACCCCTGTCCAAGAGTGTTGCCATATAGACTTCTCCGAGTACAGTCTATGATTGAAATCTCGGATTGCTATCGCTCACAGACAAGCTACACAACCCCAGTTCATATTGTCTCGCCTAATTCATATGAACAACTAAATTAGACCAGCCTACTGTTTGACGTCCATTCACACTTGGTAGGCACAAGTATGAGGGACGTAGCTTATGCAGCTAATGCAAAATTTTCTTCTGCGTTTAAATG
>NZ_CAUVFT010000020.1:0-36833 GCF_963551295.1 uncultured Veillonella sp. | reverse complement strand
GATATTCTTGGAATACTACATCAAGATCGACTTGATCTTTAATTTCTTCACGAATAGCTTCAGCCTTTTGAATAACAACTTCCGTATTATCAAAGCGCATAACCTTGCCAATAACGTCCGCATCTTTTTCAAGTAATTTAATAGCAATCCAACGAAGTGGATATGTAACAGTGCCAGCTTGTTTTAGTTCTTCTACAAGCTCACTAATTTTGCCTTCTAACAAATCACCATAATTAATTGTTACACCAGGAGCTTTTTGAGAAGCAGCTACACTAATTGTTGCTTCTAACAAGTCTTTTGTACCAATGTTTGTACGACCTACTGTGCTAACAATTGTTGCCCCTGTCATTTCTGCCATTTTTTTTAGGTCGTATTTGATGCCCATTTCTTCAGCAACGTCAGCCATGTTTAGAGCAATAACCATTGGCTTTTCAAGTTCCAATAATTGTGCAGCTAAATATAAGTTACGTTCCAAGTTAGATGCATCAAGAACATTAACAATTACATCTGGGTTATCATTTACGATAACATTACGCGCTACTAACTCATCCAAGGAACGTGCAGTTAAGCTATATGTACCTGGTAAGTCAATAAACAATAACTCATGGCCATCAAATTTCGTATGGCCTTCTTTTTTCTCTACTGTAACACCTGGATAGTTACCCACGTGTTGCTTCGCCCCTGTGATATTATTAAACATTGTAGTTTTACCACAGTTTGGGTTACCTGCTAAGGCAATGCGAATTTGCCCATTTTCTGCCATGTGAACCTCCTATTGAACATCTACATCAATCATGCCAGCTTCGCTTGTACGAAGTGCTAATTCAAAGTTTTTTACTTTGATCTCCACCGGATCACCCAAAGGGGCAAACTTCATAACATGGATTTTTGTACCATGTACGAGACCCATGTCGATTAGACGATGCTTAACATTGCCACTGCCATGTAGTGCAACAATAAGACCAGACTCACCTGGCTTCATGTCTTTCAACTTTTTGATAGCCATACGACACCTCCTAATTATTGTACCTAACAACCTCATATTAACCACACAAAATAATAATGCGTATTAATATCTTAAATTATTATATCAAACTAAGTATTAATTTCAACAATTATTATCATTTTTATGGTCATTTTTTTTCTCATATCTATATTTTATTATCATATTTAATATGAGATTATCTATATAATTATCCAACAAAATGCTGAATACTAGCTGAAATTTAATATTTCATGGCTATATATTTAGATACAGTAATCAATAAACACTACAAAGATTATCATTTACAAATGCTTATGCATTCTCAATTAACAATTTATAAATAGTTTAAATGTAGTTATTTTAATGTTTTCATTTCTCATTTCACTTAGTTATATCAATATTTTTCTATATATTATCAAAAAAAATATACTCGAAAGTACTATAATATTTTATTGAGTCTAGAGTATATTAAGACTATAAATCTTCCAAGTTCAATTCATTTGCCCCTAGTATGTGTATACTGTATAATTAATATAATATGTATTATAGAAAGGACAATCCATGAAATCTTTTAAATCTTTAGGTGTTTGTGATGAGCTCATCATAGCCCTACAAAAACAAGGTATCAAGGAGCCCACGCCAATTCAAGAACAATCCATTCCTGTCGTCTTTAAAGGGAATGATGTCATAGCAAAAGCTCAAACAGGCACGGGGAAGACGCTAGCCTTCTTACTGCCAATTTTACAACGTGTACATACTGATGTTCATCAAGAGCAAGTGCTTATCATTGCACCTACACGGGAACTAATTAAACAAATTTCCGACGAAGCGAAGGAACTAGGTTCTATTTTAAATGTAGATATCCTCCCTCTCGTCGGTGGTAAAACTATTGAAGCCCAACTACAGCAACTAGGACGTCGTCCTCAAGTTATTCTAGGTACACCCGGTCGATTAATAGATCACGCAAAACGCGGTTCCCTACATTTAGATTGTATTCGCCGTGTTGTACTAGACGAAGCAGACCAAATGTTGCATATGGGTTTCTTACCAGATATTGAAAATCTCATCAGCCAAACAGACGCTAATAGGCAACTGTTGCTATTCTCTGCAACAATTCCAGATAAAATCCGAAATCTCGCAAAGGCATACATGTCTAAACCTATTTCTGTAACGGCAGAAGGCAAACATATCACGCTCGAATCAATTGATCAACGAGTGTATATGATGAATCCTGAAGAAAAAACACAACGTCTCATCAAAATGATTGAAGATGACAATCCATTCTTAGCTATTGTATTCTGTAATAAACGGGAAGGTGCCATTCGTTTATCCTACGAGTTAACCGCAGCAGGGCTTAATATTGCAGAAATGCACGGTGACTTGACACAAGGTCGTCGCACACAAATTCTACGAGACTTTGCAAAAGCTAAAACACAAATCTTAGTGGCTACTGATATTGCGGCTCGCGGTATCGACATTGAAGGTATCACACATGTATATAATTACGACGTACCTCGCGATGTAGATTACTATATCCATCGAATTGGACGTACAGGTCGTGCTGGTAACTCAGGTATTGCTGTAACATTTGCAACTCCACAGGATGAGGCTTGGTTAAGACGTATTGAACGAGCTATTCAAGCTACGCTTACCAAATATACAAAAGATGGTCAGATTAAGACTAAGGGCAACGCCAATACTGCTCCGAAACGCACAAAATCAGTTAGTAAACCTAAGGTTACAAGCACTTACCAATCAACTAAGGCTAAAGCTCACAAGGCACGAGGTCACAAAGGCTCAAATACACGCCAACGCCGCGCTTCTACGTCTCAGACTGGGCGTCGTGGCAAACGCAGATAAAATTCAGCTTAATATCCTAAACTAAATGAAGAAATTTTTCTTCTACAAAAGCAGTTTTAAACAAAAAAGACGCGTACAGCTTAGCTGTGCACGTCTTTTTATTATTTACAATAAAAACAATCATTTCTAAGTAATGTTAGATTTGTTAACATAAATACTCGGTACCCCATCTACATCAGAACATTGGGTCTTACATTGAGATCGATTACTACAAATCCAGTTTGTTCGACCTCTCACCTCTTGTTTCACAAAGTAACCTACTTTACATCTAGGGCATTTATATTGTTTATCTTCATCAGATACGTCAATATTATCTTCAATACTAGAAACATCCCCTTCTACTGGCTGAGTATGTTTACAAGTAGGATAATTTGTACAGCCTAAAAAAGTACCAAATTTACCATTCCGCTGTTGCAAACGGCCCTTTTTACACTTAGGACATACAGGCAATGAAGACAAGTCTACGCTTTCATTATCCATAGGGCGTTTACGATTTGGGCTCGTTATAGTTCGAACCACATTTGGCATCATTTGATCAGAGTTTATTACTTTATCAAAACCAAGTTTATCAATTAATAATTGTAAAAACTTAATTTGATCCGCTAAGAAGGAATCTAATGTATCCGCTCCTTCGCTCATAAGTGCTAGGCGTTCTTCCCAAACAGCTGTTTCATCAGGATAAAGAAGTTCTTCTGGCAGAGCGTCTACTAAGAGATAGCCCGTTTCCGTCGGAGATAAGACTTGCTTCTTCCCTGACGTTTTCATAAAGCCACGACTAATAAGCTCATCAATGATATTAGCTCGAGTCGCCTCGGTACCGATACCAGATACAGCCTTTAACTGTTTCTTCAAGTCTTCATTTTTTACGAATTTATGAATTTCTTTCATCGCTTGTAGCAATGTAGACGGTGTAAATCGAGATGGTGGCTTGGTTTGCTTCGCCTCTACAGAAGAATCCGTATATAAAACAGTGTCGTTCTTTTTAACCGCCGGCAAGTGATCCGTTTCTTCAACAACCTCTTTTTTAGGGTCTGATTCAGCTCCACGCTCATCAGTTAGATCAGGTTCGTCATTGTCCGTCGTAGATTTAGACTTTTGCCGCTTATAAAGTAATTTCCAACCTTCTTCGATAACTACACGACCATTAGCTACAAACTCTTCTTTACACTGCTCTACTACAATTTTAGTTTGCTCGTAAATATGCTCCCCATAAAATTGAGCAATATAAGCTTGACTGATGAGGAAGTAAATATTTCGTTCCTCATGGGATAAGCTATTTATATTACAAGCCACCGTTGTAGGAATAATAGCATGATGGGCGGTAATTTTCTTTTCATTCCAAGCACGGCTCTTAATAGAGCGATCTGCATCGGTAGCCCACTGTGCTAATCGCTCATCACCTGTATTTTGTAGATTGTTTAGGATGGCATTACGGTCACCATATTGATTTGGTGGTAAATATTCACAATCAGAACGCGGATAAGTAGTTAATTTCTTTTCATATAATTTCTGCGCTGTATCAAGTACAGTTTGTGGATCATAAGAAAAGGCTTTACCTGCCAGTACCTGTAAGGATGACAGGGATAACGGTAAACGCTGTACATCTTTCTTTTTGGATTTAGTAACAGATTTAATAACACCATCAGGTCCACTTTGCAATTGTTCAACTAATGAATCAGCTATAGCCTTATTAATAAGACGACCATCAGAATCTAATCCTTTTTGCTCATCTGTCGGCTGCCAAGTGGCCCAAAACACCCCATTCGGATGATTATATAAAACCTTTACAGTAAAATAATCTACCGGCTTAAAGGCTTCTAATTCACGTTCTCTACGAACAACTAACGCCAAGGTAGGGGTTTTAACACGACCAATTGGCAATGTTACCTTATTACCTTTATAACGTTCAGATAATGTATATGCCCGAGATAAATTCATCCCAATGAGCCAGTCTGCCCGCGCTCTTGCCAATGCAGATTGATATAGATTGTGAAAGTCCTTGTTATCTCTCAAATCATCAAGAGCGGACCGAATGGATTTTTCATCGAGGGCATTTAATAGAATACGCTGTACTGGTTTTGTATTACCTACATAGTACAAAACTTCATCAACTAAGAGTTGCCCTTCCCGATCCGGGTCACCCGCGTTGACAATGACATCAGCTTTGCCGATAAGGTCTTTTACAATCTCAAACTGTTGACGGCTGCTATCTGTGACAAGCAATTTCCACTCAGCTGGCACGATAGGCAAATCTTGAGGACGCCAACGGATATATTTATCATCGTAATCTCCGGGCTCAGCCTGATGCAGTACATGACCTACTACCCAGGTCACCACATCGTCACCCTGGATAAAATAGCCATTCCTCTTTTGGATATTCTTATTTTCCGGCAAGCATTTACTGATTTCACGAGCCATGGATGGCTTTTCCGCAATAAATAACCGCATGGTCCCCCTCCTTAACATGAAGATAACGGCTAAACCCCAAGCCGTTCTATGAAATCTCATTATACTACAATTTAGTGGTCATAACTAGAAAAATCATGTATAATTTTTACGATATATAGACTGTGAAAGTAGAACCTAAAGGTTTATCTGCTTTTACAAACATATTAATAGAGGTGAATCATGACATTTTTAGAAGAAGTACAACGTCGTCGTACGTTTGCTATCATATCTCACCCGGATGCGGGTAAAACAACATTAACGGAAAAATTACTATTATATGGTGGCGCTATTCACTTAGCAGGCTCTGTAAAGTCTCGTAAAACTGCAAAACACGCCGTATCCGACTGGATGGAAATCGAGAAACAACGTGGTATCTCTGTAACGAGTTCCGTGTTGCAATTTGACTACGATGGTTGTCGCGTTAACATCCTTGATACCCCTGGTCACCAAGACTTCTCTGAAGATACATACCGTACATTGATGGCTGCTGACAGTGCTGTCATGCTTATAGACGTAGCCAAAGGCGTAGAGGCCCAAACAAAGAAGCTATTTGCCGTATCAAAAGAACGCGGTATTCCTATTTTTACATTTGTAAACAAAATTGACCATTTTGGTCGCAGCCCATTCGATCTAATGGAAGAAATCGAAAATGTTCTGGGCATCCGTACGTGCCCTATGAACTGGCCTATCGGTATCAACGGCGAATACAAAGGCGTTTACGATAGAGAGCAAGAAACTATCGAGCTCTTTGCAAAAGACGAAACGCATGGTCAAGAAAAGTTAGCTTCCGAAAAAGGGGCGTTAACAGATCCTCGTATGAAAGAGTTATTAGGTGACGATGTATACCAAGCATTACTCGACGATATTGAGTTGCTCGACGTTGCTGGCGATCCATTCAATTTTGATAAGGTTCGTGCTGGTGAATTAACACCTATGTTTTTCGGTTCTGCTATGACGAATTTTGGGGTAAAACCATTCTTAGAAAAATTCTTAGAACTAGCTCCATCCCCTGCTCCACGACAAGCGGTAGAAGAAATGGTACAACCTACTAGCGAAGACTTCTCCGCACTAGTATTCAAAATTCAAGCAAATATGGATCCTAATCATCATGACCGTATCGTATTTATGCGTATCTGCTCTGGTAAATTCGAAAAAGGTATGTCCGTATTACATCGCCAATCTAATAAAACAATCCGTCTATCTCAGCCACAACAATTCTTAGCTACGGAACGTACCATTGTGGAAGATGCGTATCCAGGCGATATTATTGGTGTTTTTGATGCAGGTACTATGGGAGTAGGCGATACACTTTGTGCACAAAAACACAAAGTAACTTTCGGTGACTTCCCTGTATTCCCGCCGGAATTCTTTGCCCGCGTATCCCCAAAAGATACTATGAAACGTAAGCAGTTTCAAAAAGGTATGACTCAATTGGCTCAAGAAGGAGCTGTTCAAATCTTTGAACAACCAGGCGCCCTTGATTCCTTCGTAGTCGGTGCCGTAGGTATGCTTCAATTTGAAGTTCTTGAGTATCGTCTCAAAAATGAATATGGCGTAGATTTATTAAATCATACTTTGCCATATGGCGTTGCTCGTTGGATTGACGGCGAAATTGATATTGCAGCCTTAAAAGGTATAGATAATGCGATGATTGTAAAAGATAATCGGGATCGCACCGTAGTTCTTATCTCTAACGAATGGCAAATGGGTTGGGTTCAAGAGCGTAATCCGGATGTAACATTCTTAACAACCCCTAAATTACACCATGAGCTATAACTTCTAATTAGCTTATTGCTAGGTATATATATTTTAGTTATATCTTAACATGCATTTATAGAACGAATTTATCGCATTTATAATTTAGAGCCTTACTAAATAACATAAAAATATTAAATTTTAAAACTGGAGTATATTTTATATAATTATAAATATAAAAAATATATTCCAGTTTATTTTTTTATAACAAGAAGGAAAATCACAGATTTAAGTCGAATACATATAGTATGATTATGTACATAAGTAATATATACTATTACTTTTTAATATTTATATGTATAATCATAAAAATAGCTTTATTAATATTATTGTTTTTTGTGTTGTTATGAGTGTTTAAAGATAAAAATGTAAACTTTTTATACGTTATATATTCTATAGTATTTTTTGACCATTCATGATACCATAAAATTCAGATTTATTTTTTATTTTAAAGGAGTGATTTTATGCCACTTATTGACTTAGCCTTAGTCAACAATGTATGGACCTTAAAACTGTCCATGATTCAAACTGTAGGTCTTGCTGTAATTACCTTATTCATCGGTACTTGGATTAATAAGCATTCCAAGTTCTTACAACGTATGTGTATGCCTGCACCAGCCGTAGGCGCTCTTCCATTTGCATTTTTAACTGCTATTTTGTCTTATTATAAAATCTTAAACATTACCTTTGAAGGTTCCTTACAAACATTTCTAATGCTTGCCTTCTTTACCACTATCGGTTTAATGGCATCTTTAAAAGTCCTCAAAAAGGGTGGTATCTTCATTATTTTCTTCTTCTTAGCATGTGCAGTGTGGATTGTAGTACAAAATACTGCAGGTATTATGATTGCCAAAACATTAGGAATTGAGCCAATTATTGGCATCATGGCTGGTTCTGTATCTATGATTGGTGGCCTTGGTACAGCTGGTGCCTTCGGTCCATATTACGAACAATTACTTGGTATCCCTGGTACCGCTTCCGCAGCAGTTGCAGCTGCAACATTTGGCATGGTAGCTGGTACAATCCTCGGTGCGCCTGTAGGTGAACGCATTATTAAAATGCATAAAGTTAAAACACCTTATGAAAACCCTGAGTTAATGGAGGATGAAGGCATCGATATGATCGAAGATCACGTTGAAAATGGTGGCAAACAGTTCAACGCTCAAGATCTTTTAACAATTTGTATGTGGATTGGTCTTGCATTAGGTATCGGTACGATCGTAAGTGCTGGATTATCTGTTCTTACTCCACTACCTGCATATATTGGTGCTATGATTTGTGCAGCAGTAATTCGTAACTTTGGTGATTTTACTAAAGCATACAAAATCAATGATGCTGCCCTCGATGCAGTATCTAACGTAGCATTGTCCTTATTCGTAACAATGGCTATTAACAGCTTAAAGCTAGTACAATTGATTGATCTTGCATTACCGCTCATTACAATCTTAGTTGTACAAATGGCACTTATTTGTGTATTTGCTTATCTCATCTACTTCATTTTTGGTCGCAACTACGATGCAGTTATGCTTGGTGCTGGTGCTATCGGCTTCGGTTTGGGTGCAACACCGAATGCACTTGTTAATATGTTATCCTTGGCAAGCAAACATGGTCCATCCCCTCGTGCGTGGCTCGTAGTTTCCTTGGTAGGTGCATTCTTAATCGACTTTGCAAATGCTTTCCTTATTACGACAATGGCAGGTATTCTATACTAAAAAAGAGTCCTTCGGGACTCTTTTTAATGTCAAAAACGGTGATAGTAAATCTTTAGGTTTTACTATCACCGTTTTTATTTGTCCAATTCAATTATGTTAATCCACTTCAATGCTATTGATTGTATATAAATAGTTTACCCTTTACTAAATAACTAGTACTTACTATTCATAACGCTACTTATATAGCACCAAATATCGTCTACCGCACTAAATAAACACTACTATTAATTATGCTTGGATATCCGCCCAGGCATTAGCCACATCAGCAAACTCTTGAAGGCTAAAGGTTTCTCCTCTTCGTTGGCCATCAATATTTGCTTTTACCAAGATATCATCGATTTGTTCTTTTGAAAGTCCTGTGGTACGCATCGTATTGGCAAATGTTTTACGGCGTTGCGCAAAACCAGCTTTTACCACACGGAAAAATAATTTCTCATCAATCACATCTACAGGTGGTTTATCGCGCAATATGCAACGAATAACAGAACTAGTTACTGCTGGGGCTGGTAAAAAGGATTTAGGTGGTACATCAAGAACAATATCTGGTTCCGTATAATATTGAACAGCAACCGATAATGCACCATAGTCCTTTGTGCCCGGCTTTGCTACCATGCGTAAAGCTACCTCTTTTTGCACCATCACAACGAGACGTTCAATAGGTAATTTACTTTCCAACAAAGACATAATAATAGGTGTGGTAATATAGTATGGCAAATTGGCAACCACTTTAAAAGGTTTTTGATTCATAATCGTTGGCAAATCAAGCTTTAACACATCACCATGAATGATACGTACATTGTCATAAGATGCCAATGTCGTATCTAGTACATCTAATAAGCGACGATCTAACTCAATAGCCGTTACATCTGCCCCACTTTGAGCTAAACCTTGTGTCAACGTACCAATACCAGGACCGACCTCTAGGACAGGTTCCCCTACGGTTAATTCCGCAGCATGTACAATTTCATCAACTATGCCTCGCTTAATAAGAAAATTTTGCCCTAGCTTTTTGCTCATTTTAATATCAAAACGCTTACATATATAATGCACAACCTCTGGGCTTGCAATTACTGATTCTAACATCTTAACTCCTATTTTAACAATTTACTGCCTCTTCATAAGCATCTCGAGTTATACCATAATGATTTAAACGGTACAAAAATTGTTTACCATTACCGTATCCAATACCTAATTTAGCACCAATAACCGCTCGACGTGCTGCACTACCAGGCATACCAGACAATCCGTGACGCACTAAGTCCACCATAGTAAATTCGTTGGATGATTCTAAAGACTCTACGTGTAATGTAGATAGAGCTTTTCTGATTGAATCTGGAGATGCTTGTTCTATGCCAATGTCATCATTTGCAAACGCTTCGTCACGAGGCACAAAAGCATGTTGTGCATTAGGAAATTTTTTAGTTAAAACGCGTCGGATTCGCTCCCCTGCTGTATCAGGATCAGTTAATATAATAATGCCACGTTTCTCATAGGCAACGCGAATCATATCGATAACACCTTTTCGAAGAGTGAAACCTTCTGTAGCAATACAATCAGCCTCTACAGCTTGAGCGATACGCTGAATATCAGATTTTCCTTCTACGACAATGACTTGTTTTAGCATAAATCCCCCTTTTATTCTATTAGTACATTGTAACATATATATAACATTGCTTAAATACTTATAATCGAGTAGTATTAATAGTGTAATATATAAAAGGAGGCCAATCATGACCTTACAACAATTAAAATATGTAACAACAATTGCCAATATAGGCAGCATTAGCGAAGCTGCCAAGAGATTATTTGTGTCTCAACCAAGCCTTACCAAAGCTATTAAAGAACTAGAGAAAGAAATGGGCATCACCATTTTCGATCGCACCAATAAAGGAATTACCGTATCCAAAGAAGGGGAACGCTTCCTCGGCTATGCGCGCCAAGTACTGGAGCAAGCAGCCCTTTTAGAGGAGCAATATAAAAGCCAAAGCGGCGGTAAAAAACAATTCTCCGTGTCTACCCAACACTATTCCTTTGCAGTCAATGCCTTTGTAGAGCTTTTAAAAGGCGCTGGAATCGACCAATACGATGTATCCTTACGAGAAACACAAACCTATGAAATCATCGATGACGTAGCTCATATGAAGAGTGAAATTGGTTTACTCTATTATAATGATTTCAACCGTCCTGTATTGGAAAAACTGATTCATACTAATGAATTAACCTTTACAGAATTATTTACGGCCCATCCTCATATCTTTATTGGTAAAACACATCCATTAGCCCATAAAGAGGTCGTCTCTATGGACGAATTAGAGGAATATCCATATATTTCCTTTGAACAAGGTGATCATAATTCCTTCTACTTTTCTGAAGAAATCTTTAGTACCGTAGTACGCCCAAAACATATTCGTGTTCGCGATAGAGCATCTTTATTTAGTTTACTGCTTGGTCTTGATGGATACACTGTATCTAGCGGTGTAATCGATAAAGAGGTAAATGGTGAAAACATCATTTCAGTACCACTTGCCGAAGAAGGTTTAATGCACATCGGCTATATTACTAATAATAAAATGCAACGCAGCCGTTTGGGTCAAGAATATATCCATGCCCTAGAACAATATGTTAGCAACTACGGTAGACATATTAAATTGCCGGAAAACAAAAAATAATTACATATCATATTATTAATAAGTCTATATAACACGATTGTTCAATTTAGTTCGATTAAATAATATATTAATAAAGCACTCTCTTTTTAGAGAGTGCTTTTCTATAGGTATAACTTATCGAGCAAAAATTTATATCAACATAGCTTTAAACTATATCAAACTTAAACATATTGATATTTTTATATATAATCATACTTCGCTATAATAAACCTATCGAAATTATCGGTTTTACCGTTTATATAAGGAGGATTATTATTATGGCTAAACATACAGCACCATTTCACTTTGATATCGTAGGTTCTTTCCTACGTCCTGCAGAATTAAAAGAAGCACGCGAAGCTTTCAATAACGGAAATATTACTAGAGAAGAATTAACAGCCGTTGAAGATCGTCTCATTACAGACCTCATTCAAAAACAAAAGGCTGCTGGTTTACCAGTTATTACAGATGGCGAATTTCGCCGTGCCTATTGGCATCTAGATTTCATGTGGGGATTTAACGGCGTAAAAGAAATCGAACTGGAACACGGTTACAAATTTGTCGGTCAAGAAACAGCGCCAGGTTCCCTCGCCCTTACTGGTAAAATTACAGGAACAAACCACCCATTCGTTGAGCATTTCAAATTTGTAAAACAATTTGAAGACGAAAATACTACGGCGCGTCAAACAATCCCAGCCCCATCCCAATTCTTAGCTGAATTATTTCGTGAGGATAACGGCATTACAACACGCTCCTTCTACCCTGATTTAGAAGAACTCATTCAAGATATTGCAGCTGCCTATCGTCAAGTGATTAAAGACCTCTATGATGCAGGTTGCCGCAACATTCAATTCGATGATTGTACTTGGGGTATGTGCTGTGATCACGCTTACTGGACAGGTCGCCAAAAGGATAAAAGCGTAACCATCGAAGGTGAAACTGCTAAATATTTACGTTTGAATAACTTGGCACTCGAAGGTCGCCCTAAAGATTTAGCATTTACTACACATGTATGTCGCGGTAATTACAACTCTACCTGGGCTGCTAGCGGTGGTTACGAACCTATCGCCCCTATTCTATTTGCCAAAGAGAATGTAGACGCTTATTACTTAGAGTTTGATGATGATCGTTCTGGAGGTTTTGAGCCATTGCGTGAAGTATCTCCTAATAAGAAAGTTGTATTAGGCCTTATCACATCTAAACGCCCAGAGTTAGAAGACAAAGAAGTCATCAAAGAACGTATCAAAGAAGCGACAAAATATATCCCCCTCGAAAGACTTTGCTTATCCCCTCAATGCGGCTTTGCATCCTGTGAAATCGGCAACCAATTGACCGAGGAAGAACAATGGGCTAAACTAGCATTAGTTAAAGAAATAGCTCAAGAAGTATGGGGTGATTAAATGAATGAACATACAATATATTTAGGTGGCGGTTGTTTCTGGGGCCTTCAAGGGTACATCAGAAAAATCTCCGGTGTCCTTTCTACTGAAGTCGGCTATGCTAATGGTCCTACAGAGAATCCAAGTTATGAAGATGTATGCCACAATAGTGGCCACGTAGAAGCCCTCAAGGTTACTTACGATGCTGATATACTATCTTTAGACCACTTAATTCAATATTTCCTACGCGCTATCGATCCATTTAGCGTTAATAAACAAGGTGGCGACGTAGGCATTCAATATCGTACGGGTATTTATTATACTAATCCAACAGATAAGACCGTTATTGAAAGCACCTTAGCTCGTGCTCAAGCCTTTGAAGGCAAACCATTTGCTATCGAAGTATTGCCTTTAGAGAACTACTACTCTGCTGAGGAATATCATCAAGATTACTTAGACAAAAATCCTAATGGCTATTGTCACATTCCATTAGGTCTATCCGATGAACCACTTATCGATGATAATGCATATGCTAAACCTTCCCAGGAAGATTTAAAGACTTTAACACCGCAAGAGTTTGAAGTAACTCAAAACTCTGCTACCGATGCACCTTTCAGCCATGAACTAACAGATGAGTTCAAAGCAGGTCTCTACGTAGATATTACGACTGGAGAACCCCTTTTTGTATCAGCCCATAAATTCGATTCCCATTGTGGCTGGCCTAGCTTTACTAAGCCAATAGCTAAAGATGTTATCAAATATTACCAAGATGACTCACATGGTATGAATCGCATAGAAGTTCGTAGTCGCATTGGTAATGCTCATTTAGGTCATGTATTTGAAGATGGGCCTAATGGCGCTCTTCGTTACTGTATCAATGGATCTGCTTTAAAATTTATTCCTAAAGAAGAATTAAAGGGTACCAAATACGAATACTTAATTCCATATATTGAGGACTAGTTAAAATAAAAGGACGCCATACATATGTAAGGCGCCCTTTTATTATATTAATCCAAAACGTACACTGTAACGTCTTGACGACCAAAGTCCATAGCCTCACCATAAGAGTCCATTACAAGGTCGATTTTATTACCTACTATAGCACCACCTGTATCGGCAGCAATAGCTTCACCGTAACCAGGAATAAATAAACGTGTTCCCAATGGAATAACATCTGGGTCAACTGCAGCAATGCCACGTACTGCAGGTAAACCCGTAGCTGTAATACCAGCACCATCACCATCGCCAGCAAGATAAGCAGATGCTTCCATTACGATAGCGCGAGACGCACGACCCGCCACATTACGAGATGTAGTCACCTCACGAGTACCCTCTTTAATAATTGTAGGTACCATTGCACGTTGTGTTACTTTAGATACGTCATTAGTTTTAATAACTGTACCATTACTATATAGTGTTTCACGTTGTACTCGTTCTAAGCCAGGTTGACCAACTTGAACAACCTCTTCTTCACCCTTAGCCATAGTATCATCTTTTTGACGAACCACTTCAACAGCAACGTCTTGATCTACTGTAGATAGAGAGCGGCTTGTTACTTGAGCAATTGTTATACGTGTACCACTTAAAACAGATCCATTTTCATCGCCCACTACTACATAGTTAGGTGCTTTGAAACCAAGCTCATTAGCAACACCTTGAGCAGTTGTTTCTGTAGTGAATACAGCTCTTGTTTTACCATTTACAGTTACATAAACTGGAATAGCACGAACAACCGTTAAGGTTGTTCCATTTTGAACTGTAGATGAACTAGAAATAACTTTATCATTTGGATTTAACTTAACCCCAGCATCGCGTACAATGCCTTCGTTAGAATTTAAATGCGTTCTAACAGTGTGTGCTGCACCATCTACCATAACGGTAACGGTTTTATCATTATAAGAAAAACCGGTCATGGTTACAGCTGTTACAATCAATCCGGCAACAACAGACGAAATATATCGCTTGTGTGTCTTATGAATTCTCATGTTGTAATCCCTCCTGTAATGGTATTATTCTACTACAGATAGATACAACCTGTCAAACGCAACAAGTTAACAATAAGGCAAAATCCTTTATAAATACTGAATTTATAACACTATGTATTTTGTTTTTTTTAATGAAAGTCCACTGTATACGTACATATTGATATTTTTAAATACTATACAATATATTCCGAATTGTGTACATATATACAATACCAATACCACATATAGTATATATGGATTTTTTATTAATTGATTTGTATTTTTATGTGTTTTTCAATTGTTACCAAATTTTTCCATATTTTCAAAAACTTCATTTTTATCTCATTTTTGAATATATAAACATGAAAAAAAGCCCATATAATGGGCCTTTTTCGTGTTATGTAATTGTATTAAAATTCATTAGCAAACGCAATAGTCATTCTTCATCATTTATTCATTTTTAACATCGGTTGTAACCGTTCAATGACGGTCATCGACTCCTTGTGTTCATTCTCAATAGCAGCTTTCATTAACTCCTCTTGAGCAGAAATAGGATTTTCTCGATCATTGATTTTATGATACGAACCATCTGCTCTCATGAAATGAGCTTTTAATGTATCATCTAAGTATAAATCTAAAATACTTTTTACCCGTTCTTTATGACGTTTATCTTCAATAGGAATCATAAGCTCTACACGTTCATTCAAATTTCGAGGCATCCAATCCGCACTAGATAGGTACAGACTTTCATTCCCTCCATTACGGAAGTAGAACAAACGATGATGTTCAAGAAAACGCCCCACAATAGAGCGTACTGTGATATTATCACTAACACCGGCAATGCCAGGACGAAGCGTACAAATACCACGCACAATTAAATCTATACGAACACCAGCCGAAGAAGCTTCATACAACTTGGCAATGACCTTTTTATCGAGCAGAGAATTCATCTTACAGATGATATAAGCTTCTTCCCCATTCTTAGCAAACTCGATTTCACGGTCAATAAGTTCCATGATTTTTTCACGTAAATTTAAAGGCGCTACAATAAACTTATTCCAAATCGGTGGGTCAGAATATCCAGAAATCAAGTTAAAGAAACGTGACGCATCATCACCATACTCATCATTACAAGTAAATATACCACAATCAGTATACATACGAGCTGTTTTACCATTATAGTTTCCCGTTGCTAGATGGACATACCGCCTAATACCATCCGTTTCCCGGCGTACCACCATAGTAATTTTAGAGTGTGTCTTAAGACCTTTTAAACCATAAATAACATGACATCCCGCTTTTTCGAGTCGACGAGCCATATGAATATTGTTTTCTTCATCAAACCGCGCCTTAACCTCCATAAGGACGGTTACTTGTTTCCCATTATCTGCCGCTTTTATTAAGGACGCAATAATCGGAGAATCCCCACTAACGCGATATAATGTTTGTTTAATAGCCAATACATCAGGATCTATAGCTGCTTGTGCAATAAATTGCTCAACCACTGCAAAAGATTCAAAGGGATGATGAACAAAAAGATCTTGCTTCCCAATAATAGAAAATAAGCTATCACCTTCATAATCAACTAATTCACTAGGAATCTTAGGATCAAACGGTTCATATCGGAGCTTATCATAACCTGGATAATTACAGAAATCAAAATACATACGGCAATCTAAATGTCCATCAATGCGATATACGTCCTTTTGCTCTAATTCTACACTTGTAAGGACAAAGTCTAATAAGTGATCCTTTATCTCTCCACAAACCTCAAGACGTACCGCATCACCACGACGGCGACGCCGCAAGGATGCCTCTACTTCAGATAGCAAATCTGTTGCTTCTTCCTCATCTATTTCAAGGTCTGCATCACGAGTAATACGGAAAACCATATAATCTTCAATGCCGTAACCTTGGAAGAATTGATTTGCATAATAAGTAATGACATCTTCTAGATAAACAAATCGATGTTCCTTATTACCTCGGCTCGGAACTTCAATGATTCGATCTAATACAGATGGTATTGGCAAGATAGCAATCTTGTAATCCTTAGTCCCATCATCTTGTATTTGAAAGATACGTACAATTGCATTAATAGTATGATTTGTTAAAAATGGGAATGGATGCCCCGAATCAACAGCCAACGGTGTTACTACGGGGTAGATATGTTCTTCAAAATAATGGCGTAACCAAGCTTTTGTTTTTACGTCTAGCTCATCAGGATGTGTAAAGAAAAAACCATAACTTTCTAGTTCAGTCAAAACATTATTTAAATACATACTTTGCATAGCAACAAGGCGTTGTACAGATTCATCTATCGCCTTTAATTGTGCCTTTGCATCCATATGAGCCGCATCATATTTAACAATGCCATTCACAACTTGATGACGTAAACCAGCCACGCGAATCATGAAGAACTCATCTAAATTAGAACTAGCAATAGCAATAAAACGCAATCGCTCCAACAGCGGAGTATTTGTATCTATAGACTCTAATAGTACACGCTGATTAAATTTTAGCCAAGATAATTCACGATTAAAATAATATTTAGCATTACTGAACATGGCGGTCACCTCCTCTTACAAGCATGAGTTCCATACCAAATACTTCTGTAAAATACTCGGAATCGCGACTAAATGTCCACCATTCTAGAGAAATGTCTTCATTAGTGCGGCAGAATACATACAATACATTATCCCGTTCTTCTAAGGTAATATCCGATATTTTTTGATTGCTACCTGCATCAAGCGCACAAGCCACACGAATGATAGCTACTAACTTTGTAACTTGAATCTTTTGTAATTCCGTCAAGGAATTAAAATATGTATCATCATCAGACGGAGTTCCCTTATAATGATAAAACACAACATTTGCTACCACTTGTTTTTCTTCTTCTGAAAGCCCAAAAATATCTGTGCCCATCACAATATGATACGCATGCTCTCCATGGTTTCGTAAATTAACAAACTTGCCTACAGAACATAATATAGCTGCAATGCGGCATAAATAACCCCACCGCTCCGGTAAACCTTTATGGCGTAATGTTTTACAGAATAAAGAACTGAAACGTTCCACCTCAGCATCATGAATGCTGTCAGTATGATATCTAGCGGCAACAGCACGAGCTAATTGAGCATTTTGCTCACGCAATTGATACATAAAAGGATTATTTTCCGCCTCAACTCCATAAAACCAGCTTATTCCTTGCGAGAAGGAGAAGCTACTAAAAATCAACGATTTAGGCTCTATAGCCGTTATAATTTCATTAAATAAAATCATAGTAGGCATCAAAATATTGGCCTTATATTCAGGTAGTCTATATCGATTGATCAACTTAGTGGCCGTTACACCATCAAAGGATTTGATGAACCCCTTAAATCGTTCTGGTTCAATGGTAATAATATTATCCTTGTTACTGCCATCTCCCATGAGGCGCGCCATATATTGAGCTTCATCGCCTGATAAAATGACACTATTAATATTGAAAGTTTTAAGCTCTTCCCGCAATGGGCCTATCATGCGATTTAAATACTCGGTAATAGCCATTGGAAACGATGTAGAGGAACGTTGGTTGCGATTAAAAGATTCCATAACACGCAAAGATCCGCTATGCATATTGCGCTGGAATAATAAGCTTTCACCACGCCAAACGGTTAAACCTACACCACCAGAAGTGATATCAAGAAATAATGTTGCCTTCGTAGGATCCGTCAAGCGGTACTGATTAGTCATCTTGTAGTATAGCAAGGCATATTTGTAATACACCTCTTTAGGCATGTCGATAACCTCAACACGCATACCTGTTTGAATATAAATTTGGTCGAGAATACTACGACGATTAGCGGCTTCACGTATTACAGTAGTGCCATATAATCTAGAGCGACTCACACCGTAATCAGCCATTAATTGTTTATATCCCTTTAAGATATGACAAATTTCCTCAATTGTTTCAAAACTCAAACGAGAGGTTTGGAATAATTCTTCCCCAAAGGTTACCTCCCTAGCTGCATAATCTATAACGCGTACATCATCGATGCCCTTGTATTCTAAAATAGTAATACTCATGCTACTGGAGCCTACATGTAGCACTGCATATCGTAACGCTTTTGGTAATGCCATTATGCCTCCTTACGAGCTTCCTTCCACTCTATTTCTAATGTTTTATTAAATTCTTTTTTGAAAGATTTTCCTAATTTCTCTACAGCCGCTTTTGTTACACTTATATCGCGACCGTTCAAATAGGTTACTACTAATTGTACGCTAGTATATTTTAGATTCACGGATAAATGGCGAATAAATTGTTCATGACTTTCATCAAGAGCTTCAGCTAAGGCCAGAATAATAGATATTTTTTGTCCCAACAAACGCTGCTCTTGATCTAATAATTTACCGTATAAGAAGTTTTTATACTCTTTTGGTGTCAAACCATGAGAGTTCATAACAAGGAACGCGCTAAAAGCTTGTTCAACATGAGAAAGCCCATATAAATTACTATTGACAAGCATATAGCAGCCATGGCGGGCATGACTATAATAGTTAATCCGTTTACCAATATCATGTAATAAACTAGCAGCAATCAAACAACGTCTTGTATTTTTATCAGCTCTATGAAGTGGCTCTAATACATCATACAGTTTAATAGCTAAACCTGTAATATATTTAGCATGAACTAACTCATGTTTAGTCATACCTAACAAGACATTCTCTGCAGAATGTACTAAAATATCATCAATAATAGAGTTACCACCTAAGTAGTGCTCTCCATAATAGTCGTAAAATAAGCCTTCACGCAGACCACAACCACCAACAACGAGTGTTTTAGTATTTACGTAGTTAAATAATTCTTCTACGATAGTGAGACCTGCAATAATGATATCAGCGCGCTCCGATGATAAACCACTAATCTTTTTGCGTTCCTCTAGAGATTTACCTTTTACTTCTTCCAAAATCTCATGGAATCTATGATGTGGAATTTCATAATTATGTAGCTTTGTAATAGGATAAGATAACTTGCGTTGATCCATTTTAGCAATATTACGAGCAGTACCTCCGATACCAAGGAGTGGTAATTTCACATTACGAAGCCATGTATGTTCCTTAATCGTTTTCTTCACAACTTTCGTCAGTTTATCAAGTTCTTTAGGAGTATATTCATCTCCCTTTTGATAAGTACCTGTTAAGGTAAGGGCCCCTATCGGCAAGCTCACTGATTTTGTAATATGACGATTTCGTACAAGGGTTATCTCTGTACTAGCACCACCTAAATCAAAAATAATAAAATCCTTAAGTCCAATGGTATTGATAACGCCTAGAAAGCCCAGGCGAGCCTCTTCTTCACCAGCAATACATTCTAAATCCAAACCCGTTCGTTCTTTTACGGATTTAATAAAAGCATCCCCATTTTTAGCCAGACGTACTGCCGCCGTAGCAACAGCTTTAATCGTATCTACCGCCATTGCATCAGCCATGTGTACAAAACCTTTTAGAGCACGCAAGGAGCGTTCCATGGCTTCTTCGGTCAATTCGTGAGTTCCCCACATATTCTCGCTGAGACGTACACTTTCTTTTTCTTGATATATCAGTCGATAACTACCAGTCTTAGAAATTTCATATATGACAAAACGAACTGAGTTCGATCCTAAATCTATAAATGCAATACGTTTCATGTTGCTATCCTCATTTTACTTCTGTTCAGTCTAAATATACTTTAGTATACCATAGAAAAACGCGATTCTCACCGATAAGGGAGAACCGCGTTTTATGATTTATAATTCTAATTTAGTTTTATCATGTTTTCTAATACTTTGTACGCAAAATCTTAGTGATTAGAGTCCAACAAATAGTTTATTCGCTAATAATCTTATGAACTAGTTTCTACATTTACTCGATACCAAATACTCGTTTGCCATTATTGAACGTAATTTCGCAGAACTCATCTACATCGAGTCCTTTAAGGCTTGCAATTTCTTCTGCCACAAACTGAGTTTTACTTGGATCATTACGACGGCCTCTAAATGGTGGTGGTGTCAAATACGGTGAATCCGTTTCAATAAGGATTCGATCTAATGGTACTTGTCTTGCCACTTCCTTGAGATTTGTAGACTTAGGGAATACTACAGGCCCTGCAAAGGAAATATAAAAGCCCATTTTAATGGCCTCTTTTGCCATCTCCCAGCTACCAGAATAGCAATGGAAAATGCCCCAATTATCCTTTCCCTCATTGCGCAAGATATTCATAATATCACCATGTGCATCACGGTCATGGATAATAATGGGCAAATCTACCTCCCGAGCAAGCTCTAGCTGACGAATAAATACGCGTTTTTGCGTTTCACGATCAGAAAAATCATAGTAATAATCTAATCCAATTTCACCAATAGCACGTACCTTATCATTGTTAAGAGCTTCTTCCTTATAAAACGCGTAGTCTTCTTCTGTAAAGTCCTTTGATTCATGGGGATGAGTCCCTACAGCAGCATATAATCGATCATATTGTTTAGCCAAAGCTAAACCTGACTCAACAGTACCTCTGTCGACACCAGGAATCATAATATATTCTACACCTGTATCAAAGCAGGCTTGTAACATCTCATTACGATCATTATCAAAGCGCTCATCATTCACATGAGCATGTGTATCAAAAAGTTTCATTATTTAACCACACTTCCTGCCGGTAATGATTCGATATTTGTTACCTCTAAATGTTCTTCCCAATCAGAGGCGGACAAAATCATACCATAAGACTCGATGCCCATCATCTTTTTAGGAGCCAAGTTAGACAAATAAATTACCTTTTTACCAACCATAGCCTCCGGTTCATAATATTGGGAAATACCACTTAATACTGTGCGTTCTTCAATACCGATATCCAATACAAATTTCAACAATTTCTTGGACTTAGGCACTTTTTCACAGCTTATAACTTTAGCTACACGAAGATCGAGTTTCTCAAAGTCATCATAGGTAATATTTTCTTTTAAAGGTGGAATATTAGATGTATCTACAGCTTCTTCAACTTCTTCTGTAATAACTACATCTACCATTTCAGGAACTTCAAAACGTGGATAGATAGGCTCACCTTTTACAACTTTAGTACCTGTTGCCAATAATCCCCAAGTTTTAGCATCTTCCAACGTAGCCGCTTCAAAACCTGTAAGCCCTAATTGTTCCCAGATTTTTGGAGCTCCTACAGGAATTACAGGGCTTACCAAGATGGCAATGATACGCAATGCCTCTGCCAAGTGATACATAGCAGATTGCAAGCGCACTTTATCATGAGCATCTTCAGATTTAGCCAATACCCAAGGCATTGTTTCATCAATGTATTTATTCATGCGACCAATAAAGGACCATACAGTTTTGATAGCTTTATTAAGCTCCATATTTTCCATCGCCGCTTCAAAATCTTTTGCAGTTTGAACGGCTAATGTAGATACATCACGATCCAAATCATCCATATCATCGCATTTTGTAATCACACCACCATGGTATTTTTCAATCATCGCAATAGTACGGTTTAATAAGTTACCTAAATCATTAGATAAATCCGCATTAATTTTTGTAACGAAGTTAGGTAACGTAAAGTTGCCGTCATTACCTAACGTAATCTCGCTTAATAAGTAATAACGCAAAGAATCTGCACCATATGTATCAATCAATGGGATTGGATCGATTACGTTCCCCAAGGATTTACTCATCTTTGTGCCATCTACAATCATCCAGCCGTGTCCAAATACCTTTTTTGGTAATGGCAACTCAAGGCTCATGAGCATCATAGGCCAAATAATAGTATGGAAACGAACAATTTCCTTACCTACTAAATGAAGATCTGCTGGCCAATATTTTTTGTATAGCTCCCCATCTCCATCAAATGGAGCAAGAGCGCTAATATAGTTCACCAACGCATCGAACCAAACATAGACTACATGTTTAGGATCGAAAGGAACCTTTATCCCCCAGTCAAAAGATGTACGGGATACTGCCAAGTCTTCTAGACCTTGTTTTACAAATTGAATCATCTCATTACGACGAGATTCAGGCTGAATAAAGTCAGGATTCTCTTCAATAAACTTAAGCCATTGATCCGTATATTTACCGAGTTTGAAGAAATAACTTTCCTCTTTAACACGCTCTACAGGGCGACCGCAATCCGGACAAGTATGATTAGGTCCTAGCTTCTGCTCTGTCCAAAAAGTTTCGTCTGGTGTACAATACCAGCCTTCATATTCGGCTTTGTAAATATCGCCCTTCTCATAAGCTTTTGTAAATAACGCTTGAACAACCTTTTCATGACGTTCATCGGTAGTCCGAATAAAATCGTCATTGGAAATATGCATTTTTTCCCACAATGCTTTAAAACCATTTACAATATTTGTAGTATATTCAAGAGGAGTAATGCCTTGTGCTTCTGCAGCACGTTGGATTTTTTGGCCATGTTCATCAGAACCAGTCAAAAAACGTACATCATATCCTGCTAATCGTTTAAAACGTGCGATTGTATCGGCTACAGATGTACAATACGTATGACCAATGTGCAACTTAGCACTTGGATAATAAATAGGTGTCGTAATATAATACGTTTTCTTTGTGTCTCCCATGATGAGCCTCCTTCTAACCTTCGAATGGGAAGGTTTATCGTTCTACAATATTATATACATCCCGGCGGGAAACGTTAAAACGCTTTGCCACCTGGCGAATAGCTTCTTTTTTAGGTACCCCTGTATCTACAAGGGCTTGCACAGCATCTACATAAGATACTGGTTTATCCACCACTTCACTAGTTTCAGACTCCACTGTATCAGCACCGCCTACAATGAGGACGAATTCTCCTTTATAGGTGAGCTGTTCGAAATTCTTTACAAGGCTTTCCAAATCGGTGCGTACAAAGGTTTCAAACTTCTTCGTCAATTCCCTTGCCACCGTAATGGAACGATTGCCAAAGGCTTCATACATATCTTCTAACACCTCTTGCAATCGATGTGGTGCTTCGTAAAACAGCAAGGTGCTCGTCACTTGTGAAAGTCGTTTTAATTCTTCAACCCGATGTTTACCCCGTTTAGGCAAAAACCCCGCAAAGGTAAAGGATTTAGTATCTAAACCTGATGCAATAAGCGCTGTTAACGCTGCATTAGCGCCTGGCAAAGGTACTACAGTTATGCCTTCTTCAATAGCCTTTATTACAAGATCTGCCCCTGGATCAGAAATGGCAGGCATGCCTGCATCACTGACACAAGCTACCGACTGTCCTTCTAATAAGAGCTCTATAATATAGGTCCCCTTCTCCTTATTATGTTCATGATAAGAAATCAAAGGCTTTTTAATGTCAAAATATTTTAATAATATACCCGTATGTCGCGTATCTTCGGCAGCGATAGCATCTACTTCACCTAAGATACGAACTGCCCGATACGTCATATCTTCTAAATTACCTATCGGTGTGGGCACTAAAAATAAGGTGCCCCATTTGTTATCGTTCATACCAAGAGGACACCTCCTTCGTGTACACATTCGGTTTTTCATAAACGATAAGCGGTTGCTCCAGTACAAGACCAGCCTGACCTTGGTACATAGCCTCAATCAAAACTAATTTTGCCGGCTTATCCATCATACCATGAACAAACCGAATTCGCTTTACTTGAAAGTGTAACGCTTCCAGTTCATGTAGCACATATTGTAGCCGGCTAGCACTATAGACCATCCACAAACGACCTTTACACTTAATAAAGGCCTGTACGGCTTTTATAACCTCTTTTAGAGATGTATGACCATCATGAAGGGCTAATGCTCTTTCTTCAGATGTAGGCTTTGCTCCACTTTCACAATCATAAAAGGGCGGATTAACAATAACACCATCAAAAGGCTTGTCTTGTACGTCACGGTATGACATATGCCGATAATCGCCACATAACATCGTTACCACATCTTGTTTATTATTATGCTCAACACTACGCTGAGCCAAATCGATGATAGTTTCGTTAATATCGATACCCGTTATATGCCCCGCCCCTAATGACGTGCCTATAAGCGGCATAACCCCTGTCCCCGTTCCAAGATCAACATAGCTATGACGACCATTAAATCGGCAAAAATGTATAAGCGCTATAGCATCAAAGGAAAAGCGAAACATATCAGAACGCTGGTAAAGCTGTAAGCCATCTATAATTAAATCATCAAGTCGTTCTTGATCATTCATCAGGCAATGCCACCTCGGACCATTTCAAATCGATAGTACGACCCGCTTCGAGCTGTACCTTTACAGTATGCTTATGATGATTTACCTTTAAAACTTTACCAATACCTTCGTCGGTAACAACCTCTTTACCAATGCCAGGAGGTGCTACCTCTTGAGGAGCTTGAGGGCGTTCCTTTTTCACATATAGGTCGCCACCTTTTTTATATAAATCATCTTCGTAGTTAAGGCAACACATTAATCGACCGCATACGCCAGAAATTTTTGTAGGATTAAGACTCAAGTTTTGATCCTTTGCCATACGAATCGATACAGGTGTAAAGTCTCCTAAAAAATTAGAGCAACACAAAGATCGTCCACAAGCACCGATACCATTAAGTACTTTGGCTTCATCACGAACGCCCACTTGGCGCAACTCGATACGCGTTCTAAATACAGTTGCCAAATCCTTAACGAGCTCACGGAAGTCGATACGACCATCCGCAGTAAAAAAGAATATAATTTTATTCATATCAAATGTGTATTCCACATTGATGAGTTTCATTGGTAATTTACGTTTTTCAATTTTTTCGAGACAAATCTCAAAGGCTTTTTCTTCGCGCTCTTTATTCTTCTCGATTTGTTTCAAATCTTTAGAGGTTGCCTGTCTGATAACAGGCTTAACAGGGGCAACAACAGAGTCTTCAAAGACCTCTTTAGGTCCAATCACAACCGTGCCGTATTCTACACCACGAGCTGTTTCAACAATAACTCCATCCCCAACAGATAGTTCTAATTGTTCAGGCTGAAAATAATAAATCTTTCCCGCCTTTTTAAAGCGTACGCCAACTATGGTTAGCATTTAATCCTCCTCCCGAGCATCATGAAGGGCGATACTAAGACCGTCCACCACGAGAGCGGTTTTTATATGTAAGCGCAAAGCCCGCTCTGCTTGCAATGTTTCGGTAATAACCTCTGACAATGCTTGCATGGACCAGCGCGGTAATAATCGTAATAATTGAGTCTTGTATATAGGTACTTGTAATTGCGTGTCTTGAGCCCCCATTTTAAGAGCCATCATATCTCTACTTACAAGGCGTAGCCAGTGCATCAATTCCGTTAGATTTTCACGAGATAAGCTTTCACAAGCTAAGGAAATCATAGAAAACCATCGTGTTTCAAAGGCCAACATATCCATCACCTTAACGGCTAACTCCAGCATTTCGATGCGACCTTGTGTCGCCAGTTTCTCCACTAATTGTGGATTACCATGACCAGCTAACAAAGCCTGCTCTAAATCACCGATGACTCCACGAGCTACAAGAGCGGTGCGAATCGTATCTACATCAACACTATTAAAACCAACGCCCATACATCTAGAAATGATGGTAGGCAATACGGTGTTAATCTTGTTCGTAATAATGATGAAGTACACCTGTTCAGGTGGTTCTTCAATGGTTTTTAACATGGCATTTGCCATGACTGCATTAGCTGTGTGAAAGTCCTCCACAATAACAACGCGGTTTCCATTGCCCGCCACAGACAGATGATCTTGTAATAAGGAATACCACTGCTCTACCTTTAAGGTTGTTTTCATAGGGCGAATCCAAAAGGCATCACCCTTATCCATATAGATTGGTAATCCTTCGGTTTCGATACGTTTTTCCGTATCCCCATTTGCCAAACGGGCTTCCTTAACCGCTGCTAAATAAGCTTCCCCCTTGGGTTGAGAGAACACTTGACGCCCTAGTAATAAAGATGCTAGGCCTATGGCCATATCTAATTTGCCAAGTCCAGATTCACCATAAAACAAGAGACTATGCGGTAATGCATTACGACTTACAAGTTCAGATAGGTGTGCCTTAATCGAATCTTGACCAATTATAGAATCAAAATATGTCATAGCGCCTCCTATCAATACATGCCCAATATTAATATTATATAGGAAAAAGGCGACTTTTAAAAGAGTCGCCTTTTTTAAGGTAGTAGATTTACTACTGCTTTATATACATCATTATGAATTTCTTCAATAGTACGCAACGTATACTGACTAGACTCAGCTTTATCAGCACAAGGTATACGGTGCCATTGATAACGCTCTACTAATTCTTCATACGCATCGTGAACGGCTACTAAATATGCATGATTTCCTTCGTGAATATCACCAGTATGGCCCCCAGTTTTACCAGTACGCTCCGCCATAAGGGCTTCGCTCACTTCAAGAGGCATATCTAAAAGGCATACCGCATCAGGTTTAGGCAAGCCAAATTTTTGGAACTCAAAATCTTCAAGCCAATCTAAAAATGCAGTCCGTTCCTTCGGATTATCATATTTTACCATTTGGTGTACCATGTTTGATGTGGTGTAACGATCTGCAATGATGATGCCACCATTTTTGTAAAACTGTTCCCAATCAGTTCTAAAGGAAGCAAATCGATCGATGGCGTACATGGAACTTGCCACATAAGGATTTACATCATGTACATCTTTGCCAAATTCACCGGCTAAATACATTTTGATAGGCATAGCGGCGCCGCTATCATAGTTTGGAAAACTCACAGACTTAACGGCATGCCCTTCTTTGATCAAGCGCTCTACTAAGAGTTTAGTTTGTGTAGCCTTGCCGCTGCCGTCTCCGCCTTCTAATATAATCAAAGTCCCCATAATTACTCCTGTAACACCCAAATTGTTTCCAATGTCATATCATCAGCCCCATTCGGTACATAACCTAGAGCCTTGCGATTCTCTATATATTGTAACACAGAGTCACTAATCTCTTCACCTACTGCTACACATGGAATACCTGGTGGATAATAAGCAATGGTCTCCCCTGCAATGCGATGAAGTGCTTCTTTTAATGGTACTTGCTCACGATTTGCATACATAGCATTACGAGGGGTAACACAAACTTGAGGTTCTGGTAGCAAAGCAGACTCGCTGCTAGGTTCATATAAGCCCGCTACATCTATGCTTCTAATTCTTGAAGAATCTCTTAGTACATCATCACTCACAGCTCGAACAGCCTTAATAAGGATATCTACAGATTCTTTAGTGTCACCAATTGTAATAAGTACTAACACATGATTTGCTTGTACTAACTCCACTTCGATACGATGATTACGCAATAAATGTTCAAATTCTACACCTGTTAAACCTAAGCCTTTTGCATCGATTAGCACCTTAGTAGAATCATAGTTTATTATGGTCTCTTGAATATCTGTATATTCCATAGTAGCAATACCAAAAATTGTATTGAGTTTCTCGCGTAAATATGCGCTCAACTCTACTGCTCGCCTTACTAAATCTTTACCTTCTGTGGCTAATTGATGTCGCGCCATATCTAAGGAAGCCAGAAAAATATAGTTTGGGCTCGTACTTTGTAGCATTTGATGCATTTGCGTAATACGCCGCTTATCAATTTTTTTACCTTGCCCTAATAGCCAAGATGTTTGTGTCAAAGAGCCAACAGATTTATGTGTACTTTGTGCCACTAAATCTGCTCCAGCCTCTATAGCCTCTATAGGCAAGCTTTCAGAGAACGGCAAATGAGGACCATGAGCTTCATCAACCAGAACAATAAGGCCCCGCTTATGAGCTTCTTTTACAATATTAACAATATCTACCCCTATGCCATAATAGTTTGGATATACCAAAAGAATTGCCTTTGCCTCAGGATGTGCCTCCATTGTTTTGATTGCATTTACTAGGGATACACCTAGGGGAATACCCCAGCGTTCATCAAAATTACAGTCCATATATACTGGTTTGGCCCCAGATAAGACAAGACCACTAATGACAGATCGATGTGCCTCACGAGGAATGATAATGGTTTCATCAGGGCCTACAGTGCCCATGATCATGGCTTCAATCAAAGCTGTAGTGCCATTAATTGAAAACCAACAGTACTCAGCACCATATAGTTCAGCCGTTAAATCTTGCGCTTCTTTTAACTCTCGTTCGGGCTCATGTAAATCATCTAAGGCATACATAACGCCTAAATCATAGGGTAACGCTGGCCCCATCCAGTCCTTTAATAAGATAGGTGCTTCACCACCTATCTTATGTCCTGGCGTATGAAAGGGCACAAAATGTTGATCTTTATATAATTCTAAGGCCTCTACAAAAGGCATTTTATCTTGATTACTCATACGTACCTCGTAAAAAAGGCATGAATCTCTATGAGACTCATGCCCTTATGCATGTATTTATCGATGTGGACGACGTTTAGGATTGAATTGATTCATCCCTTTATCAATGCCCATCTCTAAGGTTCCTAGTACAGCTTTCACCGTATCCTTGATACCTTTTTGTACTTTCTCTTGCGACTCTTCACTAAATGGTGCTAAAACATGATCAATGACAGTCCATTGTGGTAACGGACGTCCAATTCCTACTCGGAAGCGAGGAAAATTTTCTGTTCCTATATGAGAAATTAAGGATTTAATCCCATTATGACCACCAGAGCTACCATTTGGTCGAATACGCAACTTGCCTACGGGTAAATCCATATCATCATAGATGCAATACACATCAGATGGATCTATTTTGTAGTACCGCATCAACGGTCCTACAGCCTCACCACTTACATTCATAAATGTTTGCGGCTTTACAAGCAATACTTTTTCACCATCTACAGTAATACTGCACACCTCTGCACGTTGCTCCTCTTTCCAAGGCGTATGGGGTACGCTATTGGCAATGGCATCAATAACCATAAATCCAATATTATGTTTTGTCGCTTCATATTGCTTGCCTGGATTACCAAGGCCTACTACTAATTTCAAAAATCACCTATTATTTATCAAATAAATTACTTACAGACACTTCATGGAAGATACGCATAATTGCTTCACCCAACAATGGAGCTACGGATAATTGCGTAATATTTGGTAAGTTGCAATTTTCCGGCAATGGAATAGTATTAGTAACGATAAGTTCCTTAATGTTGGAATTTGCAATTCGTTCACTTGCCGGATCTGTCAACACTGCATGCGTAACAGCGGCAGTAACGGATTTAGCACCAAATTCTTCCAATGCTTTAGCACCTTCAACCAAGGAGCCCGCTGTATCTACGATGTCATCGATAATAATACAGTTTTTACCTGCCACATCACCGATGAGATTCATAACTTTAGCCACACCTGGTTCAGGGCGTTTTTTCTCAATGATTGCAATCGGTGCACCGATGCGGTCAGCCAAATCACGAGCTCTTGTAACACCGCCAAGGTCAGGAGATACAACGATAACATCTTCCATGTTTTTTTCATTAATATATTTAGCCAAAATAGATGCACCAAACAAGTGGTCTACAGGCACATCAAAGAAACCTTGAATTTGGCCTGCATGCAAATCAACTGTTACAAGACGTGTAATACCTGCCGTTTGCATCAAATTAGCTACTAACTTAGCTGTAATCGGCTCACGACCGCGAGTCTTACGGTCTTGGCGAGCATAGCCATAGTAAGGAACTACCGCAGTAATATGACGTGCAGAAGCACGTTTTAGCGCGTCAGCCATAACCATGAGTTCCATTAAATTATCATTTACAGGATAGCTAGTTGGTTGAATGATAAATACATCTTTGCCACGTACGCTTTCATCAATCATAATTTGTACTTCGCCATTATTAAAGCGACCTACAAATGCTTCACCTAAAGGCAACCCTAAATAATCACAAATTTCCTTTGCCAATGCAGGATTTGCATTACCTGTGAAAATCTTGAGTTTTTTGCCGTCTTCAAATGCCATTTTGTTACCCTTTCATTTGCTCCTATACTGGTTACTTATCCATAATCCATACATTACAGATACACACTATTGCCTTTTTATTGTATACTATTTTGACCTAATTGTGTTAAAAAATATGAGATTTTTTTTATTTCTTTTTGAAAGTATCCTCTGTTACCCAATTTTCTTTCACAATTTGCTTACTGCGACCTACAGCCAAGGCCTTATCTGGTACGTTTTTAGTAATAGTAGAGCCCGCACCTACATAGCTATAATTACCTATTGTTACAGGAGCAACTAAGTTACTATTACAACCAACAAATGCGCCATCACCAATAGTCGTACGATGCTTAACTTTCCCATCATAATTTACGGTAATAGTGCCACAGCCAATATTAACACCAGCCCCTACATCACTGTCGCCGATATAGGAGAGATGTGGAAACTTAGTCCCCTCCCCAACATTAGAGTTTTTAACTTCTACAAAGTTACCTACATGAACCTTGTTGCCTAGAACTGTATTTGGACGCAAATGAACATATGGGCCTACATCTACACCGTCTTTTACTTCACAGTCATGACCATATGTGAAGTGAATAATCGTATCATTACCAACTTTTACATTCGTCAAACGAGTATGTGGTCCAATTTCACAACGTTCACCAATCACGGTGTCACCTTCAAGGATTGTACCAGGATGTAAAATGGTATCCGCTCCTACGGTTACCTCTGGAGCTACATAAGTGTTATCTGGGTCAATAATTGTTACCCCTGCAGTCATTAACTCAATATTTTTACGATGTTTTAATATAGCTTCAGCCTCTGCTAATTGCAAACGTGAGTTTACACCTAGAGACTCTTCAAAATCTTTCGTCATATAGGCGCTTACTGTATCGCCACCATTTACGAGAATGCCTACAACATCCGTAATATACAATTCACCTTGGGCATTATCATCAGATAGCTGATCTAAGCAAGGCCATAATTTTTTACTATCAAAAGCGTACATACCTGTATTTACTTCTTGAACCGCTAATTCTTCTGGCTTGCCATCTTTCTGCTCTACGATGCGAACTACGGAACCAGCTTCATTGCGAATGATACGTCCATAACCAGTTGGATCGGGCATATGAGCAGTTAAAATTGTAGCTGCTGCACCAGAATTTTTATGTTCTTCTAAAAGTGCTTCTAAGCTTTCTTTTGTAACTAGAGGAGTATCACCGCATAACAATAAGATTGTACCATCATAATCACCAAGTACAGGTTGAGCCATTTTAACTGCATGGCCTGTACCATTTTGTTCTTCTTGACGAACAAATTCAGCGCGCTCCCCCAAGTAATTTTGTACTGCATCGCCGCCAAAACCAACGATAACAACATCGCGATTGGTACCAATGGATTGAACTGTTTCAAGAACGCGCTCTACCATCGCCTTACCGCCAACCTTGTGTAATACTTTTGGCAATTTAGACTTCATACGCGTGCCCTTACCAGCAGCTAAAATAAGGCTTGCAATATTCATAGTAATCTCCTATCTGTTATCTCTTATATCTCTAACCCATTTTAAATATTGTTTACGTCATTATTTAGCCCATAGACCAATACTCAATATAAACTATATTGTATCAGCCTACAATATTCTAAATATTAATGATCTACTCTTCATCTAACACAGGCTCTATACTAATTTCCTTCGTATTTTCATCGATGCCATAAAAAGTAAATAGTGATTCATAATCATCAATCAACTTCGGACTTGGTTCAGCTGTAGCTACAAGAACACCTGTGCCAACAACGACACCGCTCATTTCAAGTACTAATTCCTTAAGTCCCTTAGCAGTACCGCCAGCTTTCATAAAGTCATCGATAATTAACACCTTCGCATTGGGAGGAATTGCCCGTTTAGTTAGCGTCATAGTCTGAATGCGCCCAGAGGATCCTGTTACATAATTAATGCTAATAGCAGAACCTTCTGTTACCTTACTATCACGTCGAGCAATAACAAGTGGTTTATTAAAAGCTCTCGCTACCATTACAGCCAAAGGAATCCCCTTTGTTTCAACAGTCAAAATATAGTCCGGTTCACGATCCACGAAACGAGTCATAATAATCTCACCCAGACGTGTCATTACGTGCCAATCATATAAGATATCAGACATATAAATAAAACCACCTGGAATGATGCGATCTGGCTCCATTAAACGAGCTTGCACATCGCGTAGAATATCGTTCGCTTGTGTGCCCTTGCGATGCGGAATAAATCGTACCCCACCAGCTACACCGGCCACCGTTTCTAAGGTCCCCAGTTGAAAGTGTTCCATAGACTGCCTTACACATGTTAAATCTTCACTAACCGTTGATTTAGCCATGCCAAAAAAGTCACAAAAGTAATTTAATGGAATCAATTTTTGCGGTGAATCAACTAACAGTTTTGTCATTGCCACCATTCGTTCTACGCGCCGTACTTTATCCATAGGATTATCCTTTACCATTTATCATATAACTATTGAGTACACTCATCAATTTAATATCATGAGTCATCACATATATCTAATATTTATTATACCATAATTTCCGAATATTCGAGGTTCTGAATACATTATAATTCGGTAAAAGAAAAACTCTCTAGCATTTTATACAAGAATATGATTTTAGTCTATAAACCTATCATACAGTTATATAAAGCTAGAGAGTTATTATTATAAAATATAAACCTTTACAGATTGACGTCCAAACTGCAATGCTTCTGCTCGAGAATCAAAAGCTAAATCAATGCGATGCCCTTTAATAGCACCACCTACATCGTCAGCTACAGCATAGCCATAGCCTTCAATATATAATCGCGTTCCCAAAGGAATTAATTTTGGGTCTACAGATACAAGTCCCTTCCGTAGACGACTACCTGTAGCTGTATATTTTCCGTTGCCAGGATCTTGAGATGAATAGCCACTAGCCTCCATCGTTAAAACTTTAGAGTATTTATTAGGCACTCCATTATGATTTCGTTCTGTGCCATGACCACCATAACGAGTCTCCATCTTTTCTAAAGCATTCATCGTAGCAGGACCAACACGACCATCTACAGTAATCCCTTTAGATTTTTGAAATTTTCGAACAGCTTGTTCTGTATTATGACCGTAAATGCCATCTATAGAATCATGTAAAAAACCTTGATGCTTTAACATGGTTTGCACCTTACTAACGTGATGCCCTCGTTGTCCTCGATCAATAGTTTTTGCTAATGATACAGAGGATACCATTACAATCATACAAACAAGCGTACATGCAATAATTATTTTTTTTATCATATACACCTCACCTTACATTAAGTAGTATACTATACAGTTTTAAATAATCTATAAACCATAGAAGCTCTATTAATATCAATAATTCATATATATTAAATTATAGTTATAGTAATAGTTTTAAAGGTGTACTACATATATATCATAAAATTATAAGATACCAATGAAAATCTCCATTATATCCTGCAAGAATATTCGCTTAGATTACTTCTAAAGTCGGAAATACTCTTCAGTCTATAATGGAGATTTAATAGTTTTATTTAATTTTAGCAGTTATGGTATACACCAATATGACACTCTTTTCGTTTTGCACCAACAAGTCTTAAGAAGATGTAACCAAATAATGCAGAGATTAATGAGCCAAGTATAACGCCACCTTTTGCCATTTCTTGAGCGTGACCTGGTTCAAATGCCAAGATAGATACGAAGATACTCATTGTAAAGCCTATACCACATACAATCGCAGTACCATATACATGCTTCCAATTAGCTTCTGTAGGCATTGGTACAAGGCCACATTTCACCATCGCAAATACTGCACCAAAAATACCTAATTGTTTCCCTATAATAAGACCTAATGCAACACCAAGCACTACAGGATGCGTTAAGTCATTAACAGATACATTACGTAAATCTACACCAGCATTAAAGAATGCAAATATTGGTACAATTAAAAAACTAACCCAATTGGACAATAAATGTTCCCAATGTTGCATTGGGCGAACATACTTACGGCCTCGTTTGCCTTTTGAAGGAATTGTCATAGCTAAGATTACACCAGCCATAGTTGCATGTAAACCAGATTTTAATACACAATACCAAAGAATAAAACCAAGGATGATATATGGTAGAGGTCGTACATAACCTTGCTTATTACAGTAGATTAATGCGCCTACAACTACGGCAGCCGCACCTAAATACATGATTTGGATACTTGACGCATAGAAAATGGCAATTACGATGATAGCCATTAAATCATCTATAACGGCAAGGGCTGTTAAGAATACTTTCATTGAATTCGGCACTCTAGATCCTAATGCAGATATAATGCCGATAGAAAATGCAATATCAGTAGCAGTCGGTATCGCCCAACCATGAATATATTCAGGATGAAAACCTGCAATTAAATAGTATATAAAAGCAGGTGTTAAAACACCAAACAATGCAGCAATACCAGGCATTACACGCTTAGCATTAGTATTAAGCTCACCTGATACTAATTCACGCTTAACTTCGAGACCTACAAAAAGGAAGAAGATTGCCATCAATGCATCATTAACCCATTCTAAAATTGTTAGATTACCTATATGGTGATTAACGATTTGAAAGTATTGTTCAGATGATGGAGAGTTCGCTAAAATTAAAGCGAGTACTGTTGCTCCTAGGAGTACAGATGTAGCTGCACCTGGAGAACGTAAGAAAACAAAAATGCGTTCCATTTGAATCCTTTCTATACTTACAAAAGATTATTTTATTAAATTTTACCACGCATCTTGCGTATTTGATAAGCTAAAATTAGGACAATCGCACCTAGCAAGCCTGCCGTGATTGATCCTATAAAGATACCTACCTTAGCCATTTCTTGTGTTATACCTGGCGGAAAAGCCAGTGTAGCAACAAAAAGACTCATAGTAAAGCCAATCCCACACAAAATAGCTGTGCCATAAATTTCAGGCCACGTCGTTTTTGTAGGCATCTTAATTGCTTTAGATTGAACTAAAATGTAGACGGCAGAGAATATACCTAATTGTTTTCCTAAAATCAAACCGAATGAAACACCTATGATTACAGGATGGAATAAATTGTCTATGGAAAAATCAGCAAAAGATACACCAGCATTTAAAAAACTAAATAATGGTATAATTAGGAAGTTTACCCAATTGCGTAAAGCATGCGCCCATTCTTCCATGGGATACACTACCTTATCTATAACTTTACCCTTAAAAGGAATTGTCATAGCCAGTACAACACCGGCAATGGTAGCATGAACACCAGATTTTAAAACTAAATACCAAAGAACTAATCCTAGAACACAATACGGGAGTGGTCTTAAATAGCCTTGCTTATTAGTATAAATCAGTAAACCAGTTACAGCAGCAGCAGCTATTAAATCCATAAAGTTGACGCCTGCCCCATAAAAGAGAGCAATAACAACGATAGCAATCAAATCATCAATAATCGCCAATGCTGCTAAAAAAGCTTTCATCGCTGTAGATACCTTATTACCGAGCATCGTAATAACACCTATGGCAAATGCAATATCTGTAGCGGTTGGAATCCCCCAACCATGTCTATATTCTGGCATATATCCAGCCGCAAAATAATATACAATTGCTGGCGTAATAACACCTGCAAATGCGGCTAAAACGGGAAGCACACGTTTTGCCTTAGTATCGAGTTCACCAGAAATCATTTCCTTTTTGATCTCTATACCAACATATAGGAAAAAAAGAGCCATTAAAGCATCATTAACCCATTCCAGTATAGTCATTGGACCAAGATGTATTTGCATAACCGCAAAATACTGGGCTGCAATCGGTGAGTTCGCAACAAGAACGCCTAAAATAGCGGCGGACAGCAAAGATATCCCACCAGCAGACTCTGACTGGAAAAATGCTTTTATAAAATTCATTAAGCACCCCTCTATTCTATTATTTAATATACGAAAAGCACGTATAATTTCTATAGATTAATGATAACACATCACTTCGAAAATAATCAATACAGTTACCATGTATACATAGATATAGCTCATATTAAATTAAACTAGCCAAATATATCTTGTATCTATTCATATAGATATAAATATGATACAATATGTACATCGTGCGGGCGTAGTTCATCGGTAGAATGCGAGCTTCCCAAGCTTGAGAGGAGGGTTC
>NZ_CAUVFT010000019.1:0-43365 GCF_963551295.1 uncultured Veillonella sp. | reverse complement strand
GTTTCGTAAATTACATCTTCATAATTACGATCCAATACTTTCCAATCAAATTTGCTCATGGACTTAACCTTTCTTCTGTAAAAAATCTAACACCGCTTGTTCAAAAATCTGCGGTTTCTCTATATGTACATTATGCCCCGCCCCTTCGACGATGACATGATTAAAACTTGGCAACTTGCCAAATACATCTCTTCCTATTGTAGTATATTTTGTATCTAATGCGCCACTCACATATAAACCATTAACAGAGAATTTTTCTAATTTATCTCCTACATAAGGCATTACGCCCTGCCCTGAGCCACGCAATGTACAGGCTAAGGCGTACGTACTATTATTGGATCGACGTAGATAGATTAATTCCTCTACCCCTTCTGAAAGTTGTTTTTGACTTTCAAAAATAGGAACCTCTGCCCATCGTGTAGCAAACCAAGCCCCATCATGCTCTTCGATTTGACTCGCTAAGTCTTCATCAGCCTTACGGCGTTTAGCTCGCTCAGAATCAGAAGCGAGGCCTACCGAACCACTTTCAAGAACGAGACCTTTGATTTCACTTTCATACTCCAACGCATAGGAAAGTGCAATACGCGCACCCATGGAATAACCCATGAGGTAATAGCTTTCACCAACCATATGATAGATAACTGTATGCAAATCCTCTATCATTTGAGGAATTGTATAAGCCTTATCTTCATCAGGAATATCTGAATCACCATGGCCGATCAAATCGATACGGACCACACGATATCCCGGCAGATTAATAGAATCCCAAGTGTAGCTTGATTCAGAAAAACCATGGAAACATACAATGGGTTCACCTTCTCCAACCACAGTCAAACCGTAGCGGTACTCGCCCAAGTCAAAATACATACGCTGAGCTGGATTACACAAAGCATTATCTACAATACTGCAAAAATACTGACTCATAGTAATGCCTCCATATCAACTGAAACTTTTGTATATTTCTTATGTAACTGTCGACTATATTCCCGGTTTGTAGGAATTTCAATAATATGAACACCTTTTTCTTGATTAGCCTTAGTTAATACATCGGCAAATTCATCAGGTCTAGATAGTTTAGTATAGTCACAACCATATAGGTTAGCTACCCCACTATAGTCTAACCCTTGTTCTGTAGAGAACAAGTAATCAAAATGCTTCGTCCCCTTTTGCGGTAAATATTCAAAAATACCGCCTCCATCGTTATTATGCAAAATAATCGTCAAATTTAGATTGTGCGTTTTAGCGATCGCTAAGCCGTTTAGATCATGGAAAAGAGACAAATCTCCCGTTACAAGATATGTAGACTTACCATTTGTGGCAAGACCTAGTGCAGTTGAAATGGTACCATCGATACCATTAACACCACGATTACCGTAAAGAACGGCATCGGATTCACCAGAAAACCAGAAATAATCAAAGTCGCGAATGGTCATACTATTCGCCACGAGCACTTGGCTATTGTCAGGAATATGTTGTTGTAACTCGCGTATCGTGCGACCTTCAAAACAACTTGGTTCTTCTATGGCTGTACTTAGTTGAGCTTTGCCAACTACTTCTAAACTTTGCCATCTATCAAGATATGCATTAGATTCGTTCTTTACAGCGTACAAATGTGTAAACATATCGATGCTTGCTTGCATGTGTATGGTGGTTTTCCCCGTTGGATTCATGAAGTCCATTGTAGGATTTACCTCTATATACTCCACCTTATCCCAACTTGCCACCATCTGCTGCACTCGTTTAGACACAACGATTTGACCAAACTGAATCACGCAATCTGGCTTTAGTACAGGCCATAACTCTTTATCCGCTAAAAATGCATCATACGTTGAGATCACAACATCAGAGAACCGTTTTTTCTGAGTCATATCTGTATCATTACTACGATTGATAGCAACTTCATGATTATCATCAATAGCATCAGTCTTATGCCAGAGTCTTACATTTGACAATGGATCCGCCAAGATAGGAGCTTGTAAATTCTTCGCAAAGGAATGAATAGATTTAACTTCTTCTATATCGATTTGTGGACCAGCTAAAATAAGGACCTTCTTATATTGTGCAAGCAATGAATTAGAGTTATTAGTGTTATTAGTGTTATTATCAGTAGTATTTTTAGTATAGCTTACGTTACTTACATTACTTGCTTTACTTATGTTACTTGGATTACTTGTACTATTACCTCTATTCTGGCAGCTGAACACATCACCGTAATTAGGTTTAAATACTTTGTAAGGGCTACGTCCCGCTTCAAAGTGTTTACTATCCAGTTCAGGTACCAATGGCTCAAAGAGAGGTACATTGATATGAACGGGTCCTTTTTTGGTATCCATAGATTTCATATACGCCTTGCGAGCTACTTGGCGTGGATATGTGTAGTAGTGCTCCTCTTGCGGCACCGCTAATTCTTCGTAATAATTTACAGCTGTACCAAAAATCTTTTGTTGATCTACTGTCTGTGGAGCCCCTACATGTAACAAGGTATGAGGTCGATCAGCAGATAATACGATAAGAGGTACCCCACTATATTGAGCCTCTAAAATAGCGGGCAAATAATGAGCCACTGCCGAACCAGATGTACAAACTAGTACAGTTGGTTCTTTATGAGCCTTTGCAATGCCAAGCGCCATAAAACTAGCAGAGCGCTCATCTATATTCATATATGTTTCAAAGCCTTCATACTCCGTGAAAAGCATAGCCATCGTCGTAGAACGCGATCCAGGGCTAAATACTGCATGACGGACGCCGAGTTGGTAAAACTCATCTACCAAGGCAGCAATATATTCGTTCATTATATTCCCTTTCAACCACTTCTAAGGGTTTGGAAATGTATTATAACGCATCCAAAATGGTGCGCATTTTATTATTAGTTTCTGCATATTCTTCATCCGCATCAGAATCGGCGACAACGCCGCATCCAGCATAGGCATAAAGAACATTATTCATGATGAGTGCAGATCGAATAGCCACGACGACGATACCGTCCCCCATGTCCTTCATAAAGCCAAAAGGTGCTGCATACATACCACGCTCATGAGCTTCGTACTTTTGTAGCAATGCCAACGCCTTTTCTCGCGGTTCACCGCCGAGAGCTGGTGTAGGATGTAGCAATTTTGCCCATTCCACGAGGGATTTTGTGCTATCCTTTGCGGTAATAATGGTGCGCAAGTGATAGAGATGAGCTAGCTCCATGATGCCCGTTTCACCTATGGTAACATCAGGTGTTATAGACTCCATTGTTTTCACGATACGATCGCGCACGATATTATGTTCAAAAAGATTTTTCTTATCTGTTAACAGTTCTTCCTTAGTCCACGCATTTGGTCCATATTTAGGCGCTGTCCCCGCCAAAGCATAACTGAGAATTTCACTACCTCGATGGCGAACTAGAATCTCTGGCGATGCGCCCACAAAAGTGCGTCCATCCTTTTCGTAACCAAAGATAAAGCAATTTGGATTATTATCTACCAAATTTGCCAAAATACTCGCCACATTGTATGGTGTTTCACTAGTGAACTGTACCTCTCGAGAAGAAACGACCTTTGTCATTTCACCACTGCTAATACCGTCAGCGATAGCATTCATCAAACTATCCCAAGCAGCCTTATCATCACTGGTTTCTTTGTAGTTATGGCGAACTCGAGGCACCTCGAAATCTTTAATAAGGACGCTTTCACCAGCGTGCAAGTAGAAAGATTCCCCATTTTCTACGATGTAGTAATGGGTGAAAGCAATCATTTCATGGCCCATACCAGCCCATTTAGGGTCCTTGGAGTTCTCAAAAAAAGTATCCCCATAAAACACGTAAGCGTAATTATGGCGGTCTTCATCATCTTTGACCGTCGCCAGACGTTTAGCTCCTACAACGATGCGGTCACTTTGACGATCCACCCAGAAAACGCGTTCTTCGTTGGGGAAATTCAGCCAAAAGGCTACCGGACTATTCAGCTCTAACGGTTCTTTATTATATATCATAGTTGTATATCGCTATTAAAAAATAAAATAGACTATAGTAAAAACACCTAACGTGTAGAAGATTTGCTTCTACACGTCAGGCGTCATCAATAAGTTTCCAAATTTTTGAGATGAGCCTAACGCCATCACACGTCGATGGGCCCTCTTTATATCTAATTTATTATATCACAGGTAACCATTAAAAGGTAGAAAATAAAAACCTCTACACCGCATGCGTTATGCATGAATGTAGAGGTTTTCATTATACTTAAAATGTTGTTACTTTATTTGAAAGCCTTAGCCCCAATATCTGTACGATATTGCATACCTTCAAAGTCGATATGCGCTATACGTCCATAGGCTCTATCAAGTGCCGTTCTAAGGTCTTTGCCAAGACCAACAACACCGAGCACACGGCCGCCATTAGTGACATAGTTTTCACCAACAAGCTTTGTACCAGAGTGGAATACGATGGTTGTGTCATATTGTTTAATATCCCCACTGATGACATCGCCCTTTGATGAAGTTTCAGGATAACCCTTAGAAGCAAGGATAACGCAGGCCGCCGAGGAGTCTTTCCATTTCACCATATCAGCTGTTAATGTGCCCGTAGCACAGGCCATCATGATTTGACCTAAGTCACTATCTAGTAGAGGCAATACAACTTGCGTTTCAGGGTCTCCAAATCGTGCATTGAACTCTACCACCTTAGGACCTTCGTCAGTAATCATAAGCCCAGCGTAGAGGCAGCCTACATACGGCATACCTTCCTTGTCCATAGCCGCTACCATAGGTTCCAAGATGGTTTTCATCGCTTCGTCCCGCAATGCATCCGTAAGAACTGGTGCCGGCGCATAGGTACCCATACCACCCGTATTAGGGCCTTTATCACCATCAAAGATGCGTTTATGATCTTGAGAGGCAATCATTGGAACAACGGTCTTACCATCTACAAAGGCTAATAAACTAGCCTCTTCACCTTCCATAAACTCTTCGATAACAACGGTGCTGCCTGCATCACCGAATCGATTACCTCTGAGCATATCTTCCACAGCTGCATTCGCTTCGTCGACGGTCATGGCTACTACAACACCCTTCCCTGCCGCCAAGCCGTCAGCTTTAACAACGATGGGAGCTCCTGTTTGAGCGATAAAAATTTTCGCTTCATCTACCTTGTAAAATACACCATACGCAGCAGTTGGAATGTTGTATTTTTTCATGAGATCCTTGGCAAACACCTTTGAGCCCTCTAGTTGAGCGGCGGCTTTGGATGGTCCAAAAACTGGAATTCCCACCTTATTGAGTACATCTGCTAAACCTGCTACCAAAGGGGCCTCAGGCCCAACAACAACTAAATCAACTTGATTCTCTTTCAAAAAGCTAATCAAATGATCGCTTTGTCGCCAATCGATGCCAACTAGCTCTGCACAATCCGACATGGCCGCGCTACCAGGAATGGCGTATACCTTTGTTACGCTAGGGCTGATGGACAATCGCCACGCCAATGCATGTTCGCGGCCGCCGTTACCGATTACACATACTTTCATAAGTCCTCCATCGGCGCCTAAACGCCATCAAGTTCATAATAATATAAACACATAACGGGACCACGCCAAGCATCAATACTTCTTGACCGTACAATAAATAGTTTACCCTAATAGTGTTTAACAATCCGCTAACAGTTCTTAACCAGTTAATGTTTAAAGTGACGAATATTTGTAAATACCATGGCAATGCCCGCTTCGTCAGCCGCTTTGATGGATTCTTCATCGCGAATAGAGCCACCTGGTTGAATAATAGCTGCAATGCCATGTTTTGCCGCTGTTTCTACGGTATCGCTAAACGGGAAGAATGCATCGGATGCCAAAACAGCACCTTTTGCGGCTGCCCCGGCTTGTTCAAGGGCAATTTTTGCAGAGCCTACGCGATTCATTTGACCGGCCCCAACTCCAAGGGTACGCTTTTCATTAGAAATCAAAATAGCATTGGACTTTACATGTTTTACGAGTTTCCATGCGAATTCAAGGGCTTTCCATTGTTCCTCTGTCGGTTGTACCTTCGTAACAACTTTATAATTGGCGCGGTCTTCTACAAGATCATCTTCTGTTTGCACTAATAAACCACCAGACACCTTTTTCACTGTCACTTGGCCAGATTCCGGCTTAGATAGCTCGATGAGGCGAATATTTTTCTTCGCTTCTAGGATTTCTAATGCTTCTTTTGTGAAAGTTGGCGCCATAATAACTTCTAAGAAAATCTTACTCATTTCTTCCGCAGTAGCTGCATCTACTTCACGGTTTAAAGCAACGATACCACCAAAGGCAGATACGGAATCAGCTTCATAAGCATTTACATAGGCATCATGTAATGTAGCTGCAGTAGCGGCGCCACAAGGGTTTGTATGTTTAATGATACATGCCGCGGGGTCTGTAAATTCCCACACCATGTTCCAAGCCGCTTCCATATCTACAATATTGTTATAAGAAAGCTCTTTACCATGTAATTGTTTGAGCGCTCCCATACCATGAGCTGTACCAATTTCTTTGTAAAATGCCGCTTGTTGATGCGGATTTTCGCCATATCGAAGATTTGTTACCTTTTCATAAGCGCTCAAATATTCAGGAGGTGTAGGGCCTTCATTCAAGATTCCACTCATATAATTAGCGATAGCCACATCGTAAGCCGCCGTATGAGCAAAGGCTTCTTTGGCAAGGCCAAAGCGATATTCCTTAGTCAATTCTCCTTGGTCTTTGAGCATCTCCAAGATTTCATCGTAATGATTTGGATTTACTACAATGCCTACGTACGCATGATTTTTTGCTGCAGAACGAACCATTGTGGGCCCACCGATATCGATATTTTCAATAGCTTCCTCCAAGGATACATTTGGTTTTGCAATGGTTTCACGGAATGGGTAAAGATTCACCACCACAAGATCAATTGGCTCAATACCATGATCAGCCATAGCTTGTTGATGCTCCGTATTATCGCGAATAGCTAAAATACCTCCATGTACCTTTGGATGTAAAGTTTTTACTCGGCCATCCATCATTTCTGGAAAACCCGTTAAAGACTCAACAGCCTTTGCAGAAATGCCTGCATCGGTAATCGCCTTAAACGTACCACCTGTAGAATAGATGGTTACACCTAATTTAGCTAAGCCTTTCGCAAAGTCTACAATCCCCGTTTTATCAGAAACACTTAGTAGTGCATTTTTAATCATGTAACCTCTCCATTTGCTTTCGCATATCAATCTTCAATGTAAACAACTCTACCTTTTATAGTGAGCTTATCTTCACAAAATAGTCGTAATGCCTCTTTATATGTTTTATGTTCAATAGGCAATAATCTATCACTCAAGGTATCTTCCGTATCATCAGGTAATAGAGGAACCGTATTCTGCATGATAATAGGACCTGTATCCATTCCGGCATCAACAAAGTGTACCGTACAACCAGTTACCTTTACGCCCGCATCGATGGCTTTTTGATGTCCATGAAGACCTGGAAACGATGGTAGCAAAGCAGGATGAATATTTAATATCTTATGCTCATATCGTTCAATAAGTTGAGTTCCTACAATGCGCATATACCCTGCTAAAACGATACCCTCTACCTTATAGGGATCTAACGCATCTAACTGAGCTTGTTCAAAGCTAGTTTTAGAATCATAGTCGTTACGCTCGATGACAATGAGTGGAATATTCCAAAATTTAGAGCGTTCCACTATTCCCGCATCACCGTGATCCGTAATTATGACTACAAATTCACCCTTAATATACCCTTCTTGCATAGCTTTGTAGAGGGCTTCCCCATTGGAGCCTCTACCGCTTGCAAATAAAGCTAGACGCTTTTTAGATGTGGAACTAGTCATTAAATACCGCCCCTTTTACAACAACTGGGCCATCACCGGCAACAATGTGACCAATTTCATATACCGCTTCATTACGACTTTCAAGATTTGCTTTTACCTTATCTACATCAGCTGCATCCACGATGAGAATCATGCCGATTCCCATATTGAAAATACGATACATTTCATGCCAATCTACGTTGCCCCATTCTTGTAGTTTTGAAAATACAGGAAGTCGAGGCCATGTATCACAATCGACCTCTGCCGTTACTCCCACAGGTAAGACGCGAGGAATATTTTCATAGAAGCCCCCGCCCGTAATATGAACCATACCTTTAATTAGATTTTCTTTAATCAAAGGCAAAACGGCCTTAGGGTATAGGCGCGTTGGTGTTAATAATTCTTCTCCAAGTGTTTTGCCGAATTCAGGAATATGTTGATTAATGGAGAAACCTTTATGATCGAATACAATTTTACGAACTAAAGAGAAACCGTTAGAGTGAACCCCAGAAGAAGGTAAACCAAGAATAGCATCGCCACCCTTAATACTTTCACCAGTAATCAATTTAGGACGGTCTACGATGCCAACGGCAAAACCTGCCACATCATAGTCATCATTATCATAGAAGCCTGCCATTTCAGCAGTTTCGCCACCTAGTAAGGCACAGCCAGATTCTTCACAAGCCTCGGCTACACCCCGCACAATATCTGCTACTTTCACAGGGTCAAGCTTGCCAACCGCAATATAATCGAGGAAAAATAAAGGCGTAGCCCCTTGTACGAGGATATCATTAACACTCATAGCTACGCAGTCTTGTCCGATAGTATCATGTTTATCCATCATGATAGCGAGGCGCAATTTGGTGCCTACCCCATCTGTACCAGATACGAGCATAGGGTCCGACATAGAATGACCAGCTAAGGAATAGAGTCCCCCAAAACCACCTAAATCACCAACAACACCCGGTGTATAAGTGCGTTTAACAGATTCTTTCATCAATTCTACGGCGCGGTTGCCTGCATCGATATCAACGCCTGCATCGCGATAGGTTAAACTAGTTTTATTCGAGCACATATTTGACCCCTTCCTCTTGGTCCGCAGGAACCGCTACACTATAATCACCATTAAAACATGCAAAACATAAATCATTTGACTTTACATCGGATATAGCGCGACATAAACCTTCACGAGACAAGTAATGTAATCTATCAGCCTTTATGAAATCTCTAATTTCATCCACTGTATGAGTAGCTGCTATAAGCTCTTTACGCACCGATGTATCGATGCCATAGTGACAGGAGTATTCAATGGTCGGAGAGCTAACACACATGTATATCTCTTTAGCACCCGCCTCTTTTAGCATTTTTACAATAATACCACTCGTAGTACCGCGCACGATAGAGTCATCGATGAGAACGATACGCTTTCCCCCAACGACATGAGGCAATGCATTTAGCTTCATACGAACAGCTAGTTCTCGTTCCTCTTGATTTGGTTTAATAAAAGTACGACCACTATAACGGTTCTTAACTAACCCTTCCGCAAAAGGAATCCCCGATGCACGAGCATAACCTAATGCAGCCGTTGTACCGGAATCCGGAATGGACATGACGATATCCGCATCATACTTAGTTTCGTTATATAATTCGCGGCCCATATTGAGACGAGATTGATATACGGATTGACCATCGATATGACTATCGCCGCGTGCAAAATAAATATATTCAAAGACGCATAGCTTTTTATCGATTTTTTCTGGTTCCGCATAGATTGTGCTACGCACACCAGAATCATCGATGATAACCATTTCACCAGGATCTATATGGCGAATAAACTCTGCCTTAATCGCATCAAAAGCACAGCTTTCACTAGAAAGCACATAACCGTTTTCCATTTTGCCTAAGCAAAGTGGTCTAAAGCCTTGAGGGTCACGTACACCTACTAAGGAGTCGTTCGTAGTAATGACTAGAGAGAAAGCCCCTTCAATTTGACGTGCCGCATCGGCAATTCGTTCCGCTTGTGTTTCTGCTTTAGAGCGGGCAATCAGGTTTACAATAACCTCAGAGTCCATCGTCGTTTGAAAGATTGAACCATCGGCTTCGAGGCGTTTTCGAATAGATAAGGCGTTCGTTAAATTACCATTGTGAGCCACCGCAATTTGACCACCTTGGTAGTGAATAACCAAAGGTTGAATATTGCGCGGATTATTAGACCCTGTCGTAGAGTACCGCACATGGCCAGTCCCCATATAGCTTGGCAATGCTGGTAATTCTTTAATAGCCTCAGTCAACAAGCCCATGCCTTTTTTCAGTTCTACATCGTGCCCATCAGTAACAGCAATGCCCGCACTTTCTTGACCACGATGTTGGAGTGCAAATAGCCCCCAATATACATAGCGTGCTACATCAACGGTTCTATCATAGACACCAAACACACCACACTCTTCATGCCATTTATCAAAAACAGGATCGTAGTTCATCTTCCCCCCTATTAGGCACGCTCGCCAGTAAGACGGAATAACATTTCCTTATACGCTTCTTCAATATTACCAAGATCTCGACGGAAACGGTCTTTGTCGAGTTTTTCACCAGTTGTAGCATCCCAGAAACGACATGTATCAGGAGAGATTTCATCACCTAATAATATCTCACCTTTATGAGTACCGAATTCTAATTTAAAATCTACAAGAGTTACGTTTTTAGTAGCCAAGAATTTTTTTAAAATATCGTTTACCTTTAAAGTAATAGTAGAGATTACGTCAAGTTGCTCTTGAGTGGCCCAACCAAGTGCAGTAATTTGGGATTCGTTGGCAAACGGATCGCCTAATTCATCATTTTTATAGCAGAACTCGAGAATTGGATGTTTAAGCGGTGTACCTTCTTCAATACCAAAACGTTTTGCCATAGAGCCAGCTGCAATATTACGAACGATAACTTCAAGAGGAACTATGTCCAATGTAAGTACTGTTTGGTTGCGATCATCTTCACGACGAACGAAATGAGTTGGTACGCCTTCTTTTTTCAACAATTCAAAGAAGAAAGAGGAAATTTTGTTATTCAACACGCCTTTACCAAGGATGGTGTCATGTTTTTCACCATTAAATGCAGTGGCATCATCTTTGTAATGAACGATATACTCATCTTTGTTATCTGTTGCATATACTTGTTTTGCTTTGCCTTCGTACAATAATGTTAATTTTTCCAAATCGATGTTAGCCATGAGGTGTCTCCTTTATAAAAAAGCAATAATAAAAATATATAATGAATATCTAATAAGACAAAAACAATTAATGTTTCTTAACCAGTAAGGTAATCTGCAATGAGTTAAGCGATTATAGTTTAATAGCACCTTGTAACTCTGCATTATCTGCTAAGACTTTTTCAGCCATATCTTTGCGATATTGTTGATATTGTTTTTTTAGGTCTTTATTGAAAGCTGCTCCAATTTGTACTGCAAAGAGCGCCGCATTTTTAGCACCGTCTACAGCCATTGTAGCTACAGGCATACCAGATGGCATTTGAACGATAGCAAGTAAAGAATCAATGCCCTTTAAAGCCGTTGCATTAAGAGGGATGCCGATAACAGGTAGTGTAGTGAAGCTCGCCACCACACCAGGTAAGTGAGCCGCCGCGCCAGCACCTGCAATAAAAGCGATAGCCCCTTCATCTTCAAGTCGCGTGACAAAGTTCTTCACAGCCTCTGGTATACGATGAGCTGAGGCAATAACCATTTCATAAGAAATTTTGAATTCATCAAGTACGGCAGATGCCTTTTTCATTGTGTCTAGGTCAGACTTGCTGCCCATGATAATACCGACCTTCATAGATCCTCCTAATAAAAAAGCCCAGCCGAAACAGACTGGGACAAATGCGCACAAATAGCCTCCGTAGACTTGCTTTGAGTTTGTTGATTTGCATAGTTCACGGCGCTACCTCCTTCTTGTATTCAAATTGTAACACCTAAGATTTACAAAATCAATACTATTTTCGAATATTTTTTTTATTAAATATTTTTATCATTCGTTATATTCCGAACTATTACAAAAAGGTAGATTGCATCATATAAATTAAGCTTAAATAAATCTGCAAAATAGAATACTGTCTTTGCAATCTTATAACAGCATAAATTTATTCTATCAATCATAATATTTGTATGGTTTTGCTTATCCATATAAAAAAGCGGATAACCCCGTTAAAAACAGGTTATCCGCTTTTCATATTTCCGAACATTAGACCACTTAACTTGTATCTATTATTGATTAGTGAGTACCACTTTCAAAGGCAGCTTTCAATTCACCTACAGATTCAGGAATATAATCTACAATAGAAGACATCAACGCATACATCAATGCCGGCTCGAACGCATCATCACCACACATATATACACAATCCAAGTATAGGCTAGAATCTTGTTCATCAATATATAGTTTGTAATTTTTATACGTCGCATTATCCCGATTGATTAAGGCATTCAAAGCGTTCATGTTTTGTGCCGTTACCTTTTCAGGACCCAACACCAAACGAATTACGCTATAAATACTATTATCGAGAATGACGAACAAAGGCATATCCCATAATGGGGATTTGATATAAGAACGATATACTACTGTACCGTCTTCATCATCAAAATCCTTGCGTTCAAAAGATATGATTTCTTCTTCTTTCAAGAACTTATCAAATAATAAGGATTTAGGATTCATAACAACCTCTATTAAGCTAAACCAGCTACTTTAAGAATATCTTTATGTACAGCATCTAAATGCGGTTGAATTACTTCGAGCAAAAGATTTACTACTACGGTAGGATCAAATTGTTCATTTAAACATGGCATAGACACATCCATATAAATATTATTGTCTTCAACGCTCACATAATATTTTGACACTTTATAATCTTGATTTAACGTGTTAAGCTCTTTCAACACCGCAGGAATCACTTTTTCATCAATAGATGTTGTTGTGATAGCAATGCGTGCATAAGTGAAAGCGGAATCGTCTACAACGATGAACACAGGTAGGCTATGATCATGAACATCCAAACGACCATGATATACAACTGTATTAAGATCGTCTGTCATTTCTTCCTTTGTAAACCAAGTGTTGCCGCCTTTGTTAAGATCAGCAACAAGTAAGTCAAATTTTTCTGCTTTTTTATTCATAATTTCCTCTAACAATAATCAGACTAATTAGTCTTCGATAAACACACAACCATTATCTTTGAATTCTTTAATGCGAACTAAAGACTCTACACGGTAGCCCGCATTTTCGAGGCGTTCACGACCAGGTTGGAAGGATTTTTCGATAGCAATCGCCATTCCTACTACTTCATCACCTGCGTCTTGAACCAATTTAGCAAGGCCCATAGCAGCCTCACCAGATGCCAAGAAGTCATCGATAATCAACACTTTTTCACCAGCTGGCAAGAATTTTTTAGAAATAGTGATATCATAATTCTCTTCTTTTGTATAAGAGTACACAACACTATGATATACATCATCTACCATAAGGATGGATTTTTTCTTACGCGCAAATACCAATGGCACGTCTAGTTCAAGCGCGGCCATCAACGCCAACGCAATACCAGATGCTTCGATGGTAACAATACGTTGTACACCTGCATCACGGTAACGATCCGCGATTTCTTTACCAATTGCCTTAAACAATTGTGGATCGATTTGATGGTTTAAGAAACCATCTACTTTCAGCACCCGATTATTGAGGACAATCCCTTCTTCACGAATGCGTTCTTTTAATAATTCCATGTGCTCATACCTCCGCATAACTATCTTTAAATTTTAACGTAAACAACCCCTTAGGGTCAACCTATATCTAGTAAAAGTCTTATAATACAACCCATAAATCTCATTGCCAATATGACTTAAATAATTTGTATATGAATTATATAACTCAACTGCTTTATAAGAACATAATATAGCACGGCAAAGCTTACACTAATATATAAAAAGACACACTTTAAGAAAGTTTCCTAAAGTATGTCTTTAAACATGTCCTTTTCTTATAAAATTTTATCTCGAGTACTTTCACGATTAACTAGCAAGGAAGTAAATCTCGCAGCTCCTTCAGATTGAGGAACCAAGCGTGAACGCACAAGCACAATATCCCGTGTTGGTACCGGAATATCTGTATCGATGCGCACAATCGTCCCTTCTTGCATTTTTTGTTGCACCACATGATTAGGCAACATGGAAATGCCCATATTGATCTCTACAAGGTCTAGTAATACATCGACGCTACCCAATTCAAAACGAGGCTTACGACAAGCACCATGAGTCACATCGTCAAAGAATGTACGACTAGCAGAGCCTTTATGCAAAAGCAAGATAGGCTCGTTAAGAAGGCGTCCTTGATCAAAGAATCCTGCCCCTTTATAGTCAGGACCGCCAACAAAGACGTCTTGAATTGTAGCTAGCGTAGTTACCTCTAACTGAGGATTATCTCTCAATCCCTCATAATCATTAACCACGGCTAATTGTGCCTCTTTATTGAGTACCAATTCTACACAATCAGGAGACGGACGATTGATGATATGTAATCCAATTTCACTTTCTTGTAATTGCCATTTATGGAAATAAGGCAATAAGAAATGGCGACACAAAGTATCTGTGGCAGCCAAATTTAAACTTTCATAAGCTTGGCTAACGCGTTCTTGTAATTGGGTAACACCATTATCAAGAATGGAGAAAGCTTTAGCTACCGTATCAAACAATTCTTTGCCTTCTGGCGTGAACCCTACAGATTTTGTAGTACGCACGAAGAGAGGCATATTAAGTTCTCCTTCTAATTGTTTAATACTCTGACTAATGGCGGATTGGGACACGCCTAATTCTTTTGCGGCACGTGAAAAGGATAAATATAAGCCTACCCCTAAAAAGGTTCTATATAAATCTGCAGATACTGCCATTTTATTCACCTCTGTTATATACTAATAGTAACGTCTTACTTTTAAATATACCTATCATTACTCTATTATAACTATAGACTCTCAATATATAATGAATATGTAGAAATCTTCATGAAAGCTAGGTCTTATGACCTTCATGAACTTTTCATATTTATTAGTATTTCTAATCTTTTCATTAGTAAGATTATCTTTACTTATAAGTCTAGACCGACTATACTTAATTTGTCAATATCCCATTTTGTCAATATTCCATAAGGAATTATATACATTACAGGAGGCTACAATGGCTATACAACGATTATTCGTAACAAAACGAGAATCTTTCAACCAAGAAGCACAACGCATGTTACATACCTTACAACAGGAATTATCTATGCCTGCTACAAGTGTAACTATCTATGAACGATACGATATCGAACATTTAGATACAAAAGATTTAGAGTCTGCCAAAAATCTAATTTTCTCTGAACCTCCTGTAGATACAGTATTAGAAGAAATCCCAAGTGTTCAAGGCTTTGTATTCGCTGTCGAATATGTGCCAGGGCAATACGATCAACGTGCTGACAGTGCAGAGCAATGTATTTCTATGCTCACCCTTACATCTGGCCACATCGTACGTTGCGCTCGCGTATACGCTATCGAAGGTACTTTCACCAAAGAACAGGAAAATGCCATCAAAGCATACTACATTAACCCTGTTGATTCCCGCGAAGCGAGCCTTGATGTACCAAATACATTAGCTCTCGATTTAGAAGATCCAAAGCCGGTGGCAACAGTCGATGGATTTACTACGATGAGCGATGCTGATTTAGAAGCGCTTATCAAAAACTACGGTCTTGCTATGACATTAGCAGACCTTCAAATGATTAGACAACAATACGCAGAGGTAGAACACCGCGATCCTACGATTACAGAAATTCGTCTCTTCGATACATATTGGTCTGACCACTGCCGTCACACTACCTTTATGACGGAATTGACGGATATCACTATTGAAGACAGTCGCTTCACAGGCTCTATAAAGGAAGCCCTCGAAGAATATATGGATGGCCGTACCAAGCTCTACAAGACTAAGAAAAAAGCTCGCTCCCTCATGGACATGGCTACATTGGCTGTAAAAGAATTACGCCACGCTGGCGGCCTAACAAATCTCGATGAATCCGATGAAATCAATGCATGTACCATTATCGTACCTGTCGATGTAAACGGCAAAACCGAAGAATGGTTGTTATTGTTCAAAAACGAAACCCATAACCACCCTACCGAAATCGAACCATTTGGTGGCGCAGCTACCTGTTTAGGTGGCTGTATTCGCGACCCATTGAGTGGCCGCGCTTACGTATACCAAGCTATGCGCATCACAGGCTCTGGCGATCCACATACAAGCCTTGAAGATACGTTAGAAGGAAAACTACCACAAAAGAAAATCACCCAAGAAGCGGCTCGTGGCTATTCCTCTTACGGCAACCAAATTGGCCTTGCTACAGGTGAAGTAAAAGAATATTATCATCCTGGCTACGTAGCGAAACGCATGGAAATTGGTGCTGTTATCGGTGCCGCACCTCGCAACCAAGTTCGCCGCGAAGAGCCGACTGCCGGTGATGTTGTAGTATTACTGGGCGGTAAAACTGGTCGTGATGGCTGTGGCGGCGCTACAGGTTCCTCTAAAGAACATACCGTTGATTCTCTATCCACATGCGGTGCAGAGGTTCAGAAAGGCAACGCCCTCACTGAACGAAAAATTCAACGTTTATTCCGTCGTGGCGAAGTAACGACACTTATCAAACGTTGTAATGACTTCGGCGCAGGCGGTGTATCTGTCGCTATCGGTGAATTAACTGACGGTTTATCAATCAATCTTGACTTAGTTCCTAAAAAATACGCTGGCCTCGACGGTACAGAGTTAGCCATTTCTGAATCACAAGAGCGCATGGCCTGTGTCATCGCCGCTTCTGATGTAGAAGCGTTCAAATCATACTGCGACGAAGAAAACTTGGAATGCACAGTTGTAGCTAAGGTAACTGATACAAATCGCCTTATTATGAACTGGAATGGCAAAACAATTGTAGATATTAGCCGCGACTTTTTAAATACAAATGGTGCTAGCCAACAACAAGAAGCTATCGTAAAAGCTCCAGCAGATCGCTCCTACTTCTTACGCGGTTCTGCTAGTGCAGATAACTTCAAAGAAAAATGGCTCGCAGCTGTATCCGATTTAAATGCAGCCTCCCAACAAGGCTTAGCAGAACGCTTTGACAGCACTGTGGGTGCTAATACGGTGCTCATGCCATTCGGTGGTAAGTTCCAAAAAACGCCTACCCAAGGCATGGTGGCCAAATTACCTGTTCTAAACGGTGAAACTACAACGGCTAGCATCATGACTCATGGCTTTGTACCCGAGTTATCTGCATGGAGCCCTTATCATGGTGCACAATATGCAGTGCTTTTATCTGTAGCAAAATTAGTAGCTCTTGGCGGTCGCCGTGAAGATGCATACTTAACATTACAAGAATATTTCGAACGCCTCCACTCTAAAGAATCTTGGGGTAAACCAGTAGCTGCACTTCTCGGTGCTTATAAGGCACAAAAAGAACTTGAAATCGGCGCTATCGGCGGCAAAGACTCTATGAGCGGTACATTTATGGACCTTACGGTTCCGCCTACCCTCGTATCCTTTGCGGTTGGTACAGCTCATGTAGATAATATCGTGAGCCAAGACCTTAAAGGCGTAGATCACCGCCTTGTATTCTTTGATGTACCTCGTACATACGATGACACTCCTGATTGGGATCGATTCAAAGAAAACTGCGATACACTACAAGAACAAATTGAAAAAGGTCGCGTTTACTCCGCCTATGTAGTTGATCAAGGCGGCATTCCTGAAGCAGTAACAAAAATGGCGCTTGGCAATAATATCGGTGTTAAATTCGATAAATACGCTGAACGTGGTATCTTCCAACCTGCTCTTGGTTCCTTCATCGTTGAAGTAGATATTACAGCTGTTAACTATCTTTTAGAGTTACCTGATGTAAAAGTAATCGGTGTAACCCAAGCAAATCCAGTTATCGAATGGGAAGGTCAATCTGTATCCCTTAAAGAAGTACAAGTGGCCTATGAAGCACCTCTAAACGATATCTTCCCTATGCACGCACCAAGCGGCTTTGGTGAAGCAGTCGCTTACATTCATGACCAACACGCTAAGCCTCGCAGTGTCTCCTTAGGTGCAAAACCAAAAGTTCTCATCCCATTATTCCCTGGTACAAACTGTGAATTTGACTCTGCTCGCGCCTTCGAACGAGCTGGTGCAGAAACAGATATCGTAGTCATCCGCAACCAAACTCCAGAACAATTAAAAGAATCTATCGACGTAATCAAAGCTAAATTAGCAGAATCTCAAATTCTTATGTTCCCAGGAGGTTTCAGTGCTGGTGATGAGCCTGATGGTTCTGGTAAATTCATGGCTACCCTCTTCCGCAATCCATACCTTGCAGAAGGTTTAGAAAACCTCTTGTATAAACAAGATGGCCTTGTATTAGGTATTTGTAACGGCTTCCAAGCGCTCATCAAGTTAGGCTTGTTACCTGGTGGACACATTGAAACCTTAACCAAAGATCATCCTACATTGACGTATAATACGATCGGTCGTCACGTGTCTCGCATGGTCAACACGAAAGTTATTTCCACTAAATCTCCTTGGATGAGCGATGCCAAGGCAGGTGAAATTTACACGGTACCAATTTCCCACGGCGAAGGTCGATTTATTGCTTCCCCTCAACAAGTGTTAGAGTTCAATAAAACTGGCCAAATCGCTACACAATATGTAGACTTTGATGGTATTGCCTCCATGGATAGTCGCTTCAACCCAAATCAATCTGTAGCCGCTATCGAAGGTATTTATAGCCCTGATGGTCGCGTATTCGGCAAAATGGCACACTCCGAACGCTGTGGTGCAGGCATTAGCAAAAATATTCCTGGACAACTAGAAATGCCAATTTTTACATCTGGTGTAAAATACTTCAAATAATTGATTACTATGAACTTTCCTGTGAAAGCCTACTTCTTCAAGTAGGCTTTTTCAATATTGATTTTTTTCGAAAATATTAGTATTATAAATTGATACTATATTTACAAACATGAGTTCTCATGTAAAGCTATACATACCTAGTGTGGGTTAAGAAAGGATTTTATTATGCATTGTGCTCAGAAAATGACTCATAATATCTACTGGATTGGTAGTAATGACTGGACAACAGAACGTTTCGAAAACTTATTTCCTATTCCAAATGGTGTTAGCTATAACAGCTATTTCATCGACGATGAAAAGACTTGTGTCGTAGACTCTGTAGATGCTGAAATTCGTGAAGAGTACTTCGACAACTTGACTCACCTCTTAAATGGTCGTGAACTCGATTACATCGTCGTAAACCATATGGAACCTGATCATTGCCAAACATTATTGGAAACATTGGAACGTTATCCAAATTGTAAAATGGTAGGTAATGCTACAACATTCCGCATGTTTGAGCAATTCTATAACACTCCAAAACCAGAACAATACCATCAAATTAAAGAAGGCGATGAAATCTGTTTAGGCAAACATACATTGGTTTCTTACACTATGCCTATGGTTCACTGGCCTGAAGTAACTTGTACATACGAAAAATCTACAGGCACATTGTTCTCTGCAGATGCTTTTGGTACATTCGGTACAGTTAATGGTAATATCTTTGCTGACCAAACCGATTTCGTAGCCACATATGAAGAAGAAGCCCGTCGTTACTATACAAATATTGTTGGTAAATACGGACCTCAAGTACAAAATGCGCTTCGTAAAATTTCTAATCTTGATATCAAACGCATTGCTCCACTTCATGGTCCAATCTGGCGCACCCCTGAATCTATCCAATATATCACGCACAAATACTTACATTGGTCCAGCTATACAGCCGAACAAAAAGGTGTTGTTATCGCTTTTGGTTCCATGTACGGCAATACTCGTGCTATTGCTCAACAATTAGCTAAACAACTATCCAAACGTGGCGTTACAGATATCAAAATTTACGATGTTTCCAAAACTAATGCTTCCTACATCATCTCCGATGCTTGGAAATATACTAACTTGGTAACTATCGCACCTACATATAACTTGAATCTATACCTTACTATGGAAAACTTTATCCATGAATTAAAAGCCCTTAACTTCCAAAACCATAAAGTATCCATCATCGGTAACCACTCTTGGGCTTCCGCTGCGATGAAAACAATGGTTTCCCATTTCGAAAATGACTTCAAAGACATTGAAATTGTTTCCGAACCACTAGATATCAAATCCTCTTTGAAAGAAGAAGACCTTCCATTAATTGAAAAAATGGCAGACGATATCAAAGCGTCCATTGAAGCCGCTGAAATTAAAGACGTATTCTAATACCTAATACAAGAGCCGCCTAAATAGGCGGCTTTTTCTCTTCATATACCAGATTTTATACGCCTAAAACCAAACTTTGATTTTTGGTTTATACCCATTTATTGAGATCAAATACTATATTTTAAAAGCCTTGTAAATATGCAATAATTCGACTATTTTTTGCTTGACATAAATCTAACTTTTTCATATACTATACAAGTACCTGTTACACAACAGAATACATGGAGAGGTGTCCGAGCGGCTGAAGGAGCATGATTGGAAATCATGTGTGCGGTTATCCCGTACCCAGGGTTCAAATCCCTGTCTCTCCGCCATAGTAAAAGCAGTGCTTATGCACTGCTTTTTTATTTGCAAACAAAGAGACGATACACAGTATCGTCTCTTTTATATTTAAGGTCATATATTAATTGTGAATTCTCTTTGCAATATCACCGATAATTTCAGGTGTTGTTCTACAACAGCCACCGATGATTTGAGCTCCAGCTTTTCGCCATACCTCAACGTAATCTACAAATGATGCAGCATCGCCATACCATGTTTTAGTTTTACTATCATAGCTTTCACCAAGATTAGGATATACAGCAATCGGTTTATCTGTAACCGTTCGAATATCTTTTATCAATGATTCTACATATTCCGGTTTAGTACAATTAATGCCAATCCCCGTAATAGGATGTACCTTGTCGATCATTTGTGCACATTTAATAATGGTTTCGCCACTAGAAACATGATGCCCATCCTTACAGGAAAAAGAAATCCACCCGGGAATACCTTTTGATGTAAACGGATCAGACATAGCTCTCGCAATAGCAATCGCTTCAGCATAAGACGGTATAGTCTCAAAGGATAATACGTCTGGATTTTCTTCACAGAATAACGCTAACCGAGGAATATGGAATACCTCTAGATATTCTGTTTGCACATCAGGATAACCACGGTATTCAGAGCCATCAGCCAAAAAAGCGCCATAAGGGCCCACTGAGGCTGCCACCAACGGTTTAGGTAATGCACCTTCAGAAAAATATCTAATTCCCTCAGGAGTCTCTTCACCAAGCGTAATACCACGCAATGTAAGTGCCCCACTCGCCTTGGCTTCTAAAAACTCATTACGAGCTTGCACGGCTAAACGAACAGATAGTTTAACGAGCTCTATTGCTTCTTCCGTACCATAACCTAACCCTTTAAAGCCTGCTACCGTTGCTTGATAGCCGGAGCTTTGAATGATATCGGCACCAGCAGCTAAATAAGAAATATGTATTTTCTTGATAACATCTGGCTGATCCATGAGAACTTTAGCAGACCACAACTTATGTTGAATATCACAGCCATAACGCTCTAATTCAGTCCCTAAGGCCCCATCTAAGACGAGGGCGCCCTTTTCCTTAATAATATCTAAAAATGCACTTCGTTTAGCCATCATATCACCCATTCTATACATACCTCTTATAACACGAGGCTTACCAAGCGTATTATATCAAATAATACATTCTGGTACTATCTACAAACTATTTTAATACCTCTGCTGGAGGCTCCTTACCAAACCATTTCTTATAAACCTCTGCGTATTTACCGTTTGCCTTGATCTTAGCTAAGCCATCATTGATTTTGTTAAGTAACTCTGTATTGCCTTTTTTCACAGCAATACCTAATGGTGCCGCATCATAGTCCTCTCCAGTAACCTTTGCGATACCTTTGCCCTTACCATTAACATAATACTCGTTTACCGGTGTATCATTGATAACTACATCGACGCCTTTATTTTGTAGTTCTAAGAAAGCATCGACGATGATATTAAACTGACGTACCTCGGCATTTGGAATCTTGCTAGCAATCTCTGCACCAGTAGAACCAATAGAAACACCAATACGTTTCCCTTCTAGATCCTTAAAGCTGTTAATATTGGTGTTATCAATGTTAACAACGAGACCATTACCTGCAATATAGTACGGTTTACTAAAATCAACGGATTTTGCTCGTTCTTCAGAAATGGTCATATCCGATATGGCGATGTCGATTGTATTACTTTGTAGTGCTGGTAAAAGCGCATCAAAGTTCAAGTTTTGAATATCGGTTTCTATGCCCTCTTCTTTAGCAATAGCATTGATAATATCAATATCAAAACCAGCTAGTTTACCACTATCTTTATCTTTAAAACCAAACGGTGCATAGGTCGCATCAGTACCTACGCGCCATACCTTCTGACTATTACCTGTATTACCACAGCCAGCGATTAATAAACTACTAGCAATGGTGAAAGCTCCCAATAGAGCTGCTATTTTCTTTAATTTCATGTTACTACCCTTACTTCTCTCCGTTCTATCTAGAAACAGAGTTCTTCTTAATCAACTAATATATCTATACTTACACTTATGAAGATAATAAAAATAATACCTCTAGAGGTATTATAGTTTTATGATAACATTCGATATAGTTAGGGTCAATAAATCCGACTATACCAATAGGTATTATATTAGCATAGCTTTTAGCTATAGCAAGAAGAATATTTCTATGTATATAAAAAGACCGCCTTTACCAAGCACAGATGAAACATGATAAAGGCGGTCATCCCCAAGATGGAGAATTCCAAGCTATTTATAAAATACATAAGGAATTCACTTTATTAAGGATATACTATATTTAATTTATTTAGCATGTTTAGTTTTTATATACATAGCTACCTTGTACAAGAACGTACAGAGTAACAAGTACATTACGATACTAAGGTATGTCGCTTCAGGTGTTTCTACCCAAGCTTGAGCGAATACATCAACACCTGCAATGCGAAGCACTGCACTGAATAAAGAGCCAATAGCACCACCGGCTACGAGACCAGAGGCAATTGTACTACCTTTGGAGAAGCGAAGATCTGCCAATTCTTTATCTTTTGTACTATTTTGTACAAGATACGCAATCAAACCTCCGATAAGTAATGGTGTATTAATTTCCATTGGCAAGTATGTACCCAAGGCAAATGCCAACGGCGGAACTCTTACCATCCACAAGATAATTGCAAATAATGCACCAGCCATGTAAAGAGGCCATTGAGCACTACCACCAGTCATCATTGGCTCAATGATTGCGGCCATAGCGTTCGCTTGAGGTGCATTTAATGCATGATCTCCTACAAATCCATAAGCATCGTTTAAAAGAATCATAACACCTACAGAAAGTACGGCACAAAGAATAGTACCAACGATTTGCCATTGTTCCATTTTTTTAGGTGTAGCACCTGTCATATGTGCCACCTTAAGTTCAGACATAAAATTACCAGCCATCCCAATAGTAGTACCAATAAAGGATGCCATCATGAGGACTGCAATCATACCGACCTTACCAGTCATACCTGCTGCGGTTAAGCATACAGCGGAGATAATAATCATAAAGATTGTCATACCTGAAACTGGTTCTGTACCTGTATAAGCGATGGAGCTAATCCCCACTACAGATAATAGGAATGACATAATAAGAACAATTAAGAACGCTACAATTGTTTGTCCGAAGCTTTCAGCATACATAAAATGGAAATATACTGCAAATAAAACTGTACATAACAAGATGCCAGCACCAATCCAAGATGTAGGTACATCACGTTGTGTACGAAGCAAATTAACATCTACAGTTTTAGAACTAAAGATATCAAGCACTGCATTTTTAACAACATTTGCTACCACTTTAGACATTGTAATTAAACCAATAATGCCTGCCATAGCGAGCATGCCGATACCAATATGACGAACATAATCGAGGAATACCTTGCGAATTGGGGCCTCGCCCAATGGAACTGCATGACCGCCAATTTGCATAATATGTTCAGGTGCTAAATAGTACACAATCGGAATACATACAAACCAAGAGAAGAAAGAACCGGCTGCAATGATAGCCGCATAGCGAAGGCCCGTGAAATACCCAAGGCCAAGCAATGCTGCATCAGTATCTACCGCTGCAGTTAGCTTAGTTTGATCTGCAAGAGCTGCCCCCCACTTAAAGGTAGCAGTGCGAATAACCTCTTGCCACCACCCTAAACTATTAAGAATAAAGTCATACACGAGAGCAATTAAACCAGAGCCAAGCATAAGTTTTGCTTTGCTACCTTCATTACTCATCAATACTTCCGCTGCAGCACGACCACTTGGGAACGGATACACATAGTGCATTTCTTCAACGAAATAGCGACGGAACATAACGCATAATAAAACACCTAAAACGCCGCCAAGAATGATAGGGATCGCCATTTGTACAAAGGATACATCTGTTACATTCCAGATGTAAAGGGCTGGCAAAAAGAACATAGCCCCTGCTAATGTGTTCGTACTAGAACTAGCGATAGCTTGAATGTGTACCGTTTCGGCAAAAGCATTTTGTCGCTTTAAAATAACTGCTGTACCCATAGCAAGTACAGATACTGGTGCAAAGGCATCTACTGTTTGACCGATTTTCAAACATAAATAGCCAACAGCCAGTGTGAAAACTGCCGCATAGAACAAGCCCCAGAAGACTACATATGAGTTAATCTCTACGTAATCTTTCTTAGGATCTAACACCGGTTCTATGGGTGGAATGGAACGAACCTCGTCCGACATAGTAAAACCTCCTCACAGAAAAAGTACAAACGTATAACTATTCACCTTTATACTAACACGGTACTACACATGGTTCAATGGTTTTCTATGCACTATGCGAATAAAACAATACATCCCCTATAAATAATTATTTTGCATTTTTAGCGTCCCTGTTCTACAATGAAAGTATATTAAGAATCTCTATTATGTAACGGTATCGTATACTGCCCTGTATAACACGTATGTTTACTTACGAGGAGGCTCATTATGGAATCAATGATCGAACGTTTTGTACGCTATACGAGCATAAATACACGGTCTAATGAGGAAAGTACAACCATTCCTAGTACTCAAACTCAAGTAGACTTTGCTACGAATGTGCTCGTCCCCGATTTAAAAGCAATAGGATTAGATGAGGTTATTTATAATCGTGAAAATGGTTTTGTCATCGGCACATTAAATGCTAACACTGATGAGAAAACTCCTTCCATCGGCTTCATTGCCCATATGGATACAGCTGATTATAACGCAGAAAATATTAAGCCCCGTATCGTAGAAAACTATGATGGTAGTGATATTTGCCTTAACGAAGAACATCAAATCTTCACCCGTCGTACAGATTTTCCTAACCTAAAAAATTACATTGGCAAGTCCTTAGTTGTAACCGATGGTCTAACACTTCTTGGTGGTGATGACAAGGCTGGCATCTGTGAAATCATGGAAGCCCTTGCCTATCTCGTATCTCACCCAGAAATTAAACATGGTAAAATCATGTGTGCTTTCGGTCCAGATGAAGAAATCGGTACTGGTGCTGACCACTTTGATGTCAAACAATTTCCTGTAGACTATGCTTACACTATCGATGGTGAAAGCCTAGGCCAACTCGAATATGAAACCTTTAACGCTGCTGGCGGTACAGTAACCCTCAAAGGCGTATCCGTTCACACAGGTACTGCCAAAGGCATTATGATCAACTGTGCTAAACTAGCTATGCAATTTGACGCTTTATTACCAGGAGCAGCTGTTCCTGAGCACACATGTGGTCGCCAAGGTTTCTTTATGCTCATGAACATGGAAACACAAGTAGATACCGGTAAAATGAACTATATTATCCGCGACCATAATAAGGAATTGTTCGAAGCAAAAAAAGCATTCTTCTTACAAGCAGGTCAAACATTGAATGAAATATATGGGCGTGAGGTATGTGAGGTCTCTGTAAAAGACCAATACTATAACATGTACGATATCATCAAAGACAATATGGAATGCGTAAACGTAGCCAAAGCAGCAATGAAAAAAGCTGGAATTACACCTATTTGTGATCCTATTCGCGGTGGCACAGATGGATCCAAAATCTCCTTCATGGGCATTCCTACACCAAATATTTTTACAGGCGTAGAAAATCTACATGGTCGTCATGAATTCGCATGTATCGATGATATGAAAAAAGCTGTTGAAGTTATCGTTAATATTATAAATATTGAAAAATAATAATATTAGCAAAGCAGTACTAGATAACCAAAAAGGACTATACGAGTCTAGGCTCGTATAGTCCTTTTATTTTACATTTTACGCAAGCTTACCATTATGTTTACGATTCCTAATTTCTTCTTCTTCAGCGCGAGCTTTCAACGAGAGGTCTCTCTCAGTCCCCACATAACGGCCATATAATAAATAATAGGCAACCAGCGCAAGGAGCGCAACAACAACAGTTACATGGAACATACTAGCATAACCTACAACCTCTTTAACGGCACCTAAAATATAGGGGCCAAAGCCAAGCCCCATATCCAAGGCAATGAAGTATGTAGATGTGGCAACACCAATACGATGAACAGGTACTATCTTAACAGTGACAGCTTGTCCGTTGGACATAAATGTACCATATCCAAGGCCAACAAACACAGCCGATAAAAGCACAAGCCATGTGGAGTGAGCGATGGATAATAAGAAAATACCAAGTGCTAAGGATACAAAACAAGGATAAAGAACAAAGTTTTCCCCTTTCATATCAAAAACGATGCCAAGCAATGGTCTTGTTATAGTAATAACTACGGCATATACAACAAAGAAGAAAGTGCCCGCCATAATAAGATCTAGATCTTTTGTGTAAGCCGCCATAAAGCCAATAACGCCAGAGTAGGCAAAGCCGACTAGAATGGAAACAAGACTGATTGAATTCATCCGTGGTTCAATATAGTCCGAGATTCTAATACCCTTATGTCCTTCAGATTCGATACCAAGTTTAGGTTCATTAAATTTCATGATTACAGAGCCAATACCGCAAAGGATGATAAGTACAACACAGAATGCAATGATAAAATCATAACCAAGACTATGAAGCATCAATATACCTAAGAATGGTCCTACTGCAGCGGCAAGAGAAGTAGATAAGCCATAATAGTTAATCCCTTCCCCTCGACGTGACGTAGGAATAATAGCAGCTATGATAGTACTTGTAGCAGTAGATGTAATACCATAAGCAAAACCATTTAAGAAGCGAACACTATCAAGCATTAGTAAATTAGGTGTGTAGAAATACATAGCTGTTGAAATCAAGTAAATCAATAACCCTAAATAGAGCATCTTGCGACATCCTAGGATACTGATAAACCGCCCTGCCAATAAACGGGCTACAACGGTGCCAATAATATATATACCAACAGCAAGTCCCGCTTGACTAGCCGTAGCATGAAGATTATCTTTTGCTACAACCGCAATAATAACGATTAATAAATAATAAATCAAAAATACTAAGAAATTAATCAAAGTATCAAGGACAAAGGATTTTGTCCATAAGGCATCCTTAGCCTTATCCATAATATCAACTCCATTTTTTAAAATTATTGTCAACCAGTTTACGACAACGGTTAATTATAGACCTCTCAATAAAAAAAACAAGAATTAATATATTATATATCTCATCAATTTTATTTATAACAAACTATATATTCACACTAAATATGCATTATTCTCCATTTTAATATTTCATATATTTTTACGATATAAAAACACCTTCAACAGTGACAGATGAGACCAAAAGGCTCAAAGCCAACTATTAAAGGTGCTACCTTAAATATTTATTTTGTTTTTAAACCACAAGCTTTGAAGAAGTTCTTGTACGCTTCAGCCTTTTTCGCTAGGCTCAACGGATAGGCACGTGATGTAGATGGCAAACGTGTCAACGTTAATTCCCGGCCATTAAATACAAAAGGAATTGTTTCACCAGTTTTAGGTAATTTAACCTTTTCTGGCAAAAGACTCAATAAAATCTCCGTAGCCTTGCCACCTGTTGTACCAATATGCTTACAGTCAGGGATTTGCTCCAGTACGTCCGCAAGTGGAACTGGTTCAACGACCTTAAGAAATGCATCAGATGCATTCCCTTTTTCGCGAATAGCTTTTAAAACAGTAGGACAAGATGCAATTCCAGTCTCAGACAAAAAGGCTTTAATCTTCTCAGAATCCATCGCTTTTTCCTCACCATTTCTAAAATGATCCTTTTCATCAAAGAATACGAGGCCAAATACACGCCACATATCATTTTGGAAATTTGGATAATGGAATTCCATAGCACGTTTTGATTGTTCTGGAGGAAATGTGCCCATCATCATAACTGTTGCCTTCTTCGGTAAGAATGGAGGAAATGGTCTTGTTTCAATTGTTTCTGCCATATAGCATCAACTCCTTTCACATTCTAATATGAACTTAATTTTCAATACAATATATGAGATACATCACACATTATAATCCAATTGGCTCCTATGTGAAAGCAACTAAAGAACTTGTTAAAATATATCAACAGACTTATATTATCTATCATTATTGACCAATTGGTTGAGAAACCAAGGTATTAATATGATCAAAACCAACTGGTGTCGGAGATACGAGGTACAAGCAAATTACAGCAGCCACGGCAAAACCGATTGCCAAATAAGAGAAACTGCCATTCCGAGGGAATTCATACATACCAAAGAGGCGTATCCCTATAGCAGCACCGATGGCCGTAATCAAGGACGGTATAGAAAAAATGTTATAAAAGCCGAATACTACCATAAGACCTGCATAGCCACCTACTACAGTAACCATAGGCAACATGCGATCCATTGGATTTGGAATAGATCGCATAAGTGCCGCTGGGTAATATGAAGCCTCTACACCAAACATGCCTAAGAATATGTTAAAACCAGCCCAAATGATGTCCCATGCACTTCTAAAAACATCTCTATGCTTACCGGCATACCATGCAAAATCTGTAATGATTAAAATGGCTAGACCTGCACAGACAAAGTAAAATTCACTAGGAATTTTAGGACCTATATAAGCACCTACAGCTGTTACAATAGCACTCAAAACAGATGTTATTATTACACGCTGTAAACGAGGCCGTTTATTTTCAGGAATGCGTTTATACACAGTAGCCAATAATTCTAAAACGAAGCAAGCCATAAAAATAGCAATGCCTGCAGCAGGAACAAAGAAAGCGCTTACCAAACTCAAAATGAAGGGAATGCACAGGCGCCATTTAGGGAATAAGACAAGATCTTTATAATCTAAACGAATATCTTGTGTTTCCATAGTGAAGTTGTTGTACACCACAAAGAGTAACATAAAGGCGATTACGTCAACGGCAGTTGCACCCCAAATCAATAAAGTTGGTACTACAACCATAGATAAGGCTACCCCAGAAAGGCGAGATAAGCCTGCAGCCACTAAGCCCAGTAATAAAAACGGTATTAAAGCAGATATAATTTCGAGCATAATATTCCTCCCATCATTGTATAAATTTAAGTATATAGTATCTACCACACTACATCAAGGAGAGATATATTTTTTCATAGCTAGACGCTTTCGCACAGCAGAGGTAGAGCAGCCCATCACCTGTGCAATCTTTGCAACTCCATAACCTTGAGCACGTAGTTTTTTAATCTTATTTTCGTCTAGATCAAGAGTATTTGCCCTTATTTCTATACCTTGCTCTCGCAAATAAATTGCCACTGTAGAACCACGTATCCCATAAGCTAGGCCAATGTCATCTGTACTCATGTGATGATGAATATATAAATAAGCCATCTCCTCTACGCGCATAGGCTTTCGAACTTTAGGAAGTAAACAATTTCCCATATGCCGCAATACATGGTGAACTTTCCATCGCGATATACCATACATACGAGCAATGGCATCTGTACTATTTCCACTTTTATAGGCCCTACATATACGCACTACATCTATAGAGACGTTCTTATTTGATTGCTGACAAGCCAATCCATATTCCTTCAAGCGATTCGCCATCGTCGTGATAGAAACATCATAACGCTTTGCTAATGAATGGAGCGACCACTTACCGGTCTCATACAAAGCTTGTACATGAACCATATTGATTTCTTTCTTCAAAGGCCTCCGCTCGATTTCGTACACTTTCATACGGCGCATGATGGTATCAACACTACATTGAAAATAGTCCGCCACATCGCGAATGCTCCATTGCTTCTCTATATATAATTGCTGCAACAACTGTTTTGGTATAACACGCACATTTCGATACATAATTTTACCCTTCTTTATAAACAAACTCCTTCCCCTATTATTGTGAAAGTTTCACTAGAAAAAAACAATAAAAAAGAGGTTTCTAATAGTCACATAGGTGACCAATAGGAACCTCTTTCAATATGTAATTATATACCCCACATTATGATATGTGTCAGTATGGTTGCTATACCACATCAGTGCACAATCCGTTATTATTTATTTTCCAATAAAACCATAATTGGTTTATGCGCTTATAAATAGATTACTTCATTAGCGATATCTACGTTCAAGAGCTTTAGGTTTACTTAAAATGATAGACCATTTCATCCCCTCTTTTAGAGCACGGTTAGTTTTACGACCACGAGTTGAAGTCGCAGCTGGAGCAGTAGGCGCAAGTGTAATGCCTACATTTTCAATAAGAACTTGCCCCTCTTTAGCTGCCTTATCTCGTTTAAACTGAGCCAGTCTTTCACTTAAGGTCGGATCCGTAACAGCCTCTCTATCTAAGCGAGTCTTACTAGTATTATAATTTGGAGTACTACTGGAACTTTTCGTTGATAAGGCTTCAATATCTCGTTGAGCTGCTGCAGCCTCTTCATTGAAATGTATGTCTTTCATAGTTTGCGATGGAGCTTCTGGTTGCTGATCTATAATCGGTTTATCTTCATAAGGGTCCCGATAAAAGTCATCAGCCTTAGACAAATCATCCATAGATGGTTCATCTAACTTACGTTCTATGGAGATGCCATATTCGCGCTCCATATCTTCCCAAGTTCCGCCACTAGAGCTTTCATACTCATCATACTCATCAGATTCTTCAGTATTCTTATTTTTTATAATAGAAAAAGCAATGTACGCGATAATACCTAAAACAAAGATTGGATTATGCGAAAAGATGGATAGCACTGAAGACAAAATAGAGTCCATAGCTACTCCTATTCACCATCTGCTAAATTTTCACGCATTTTAGTATCTGCAATAATATTATTCATATTATAGTAATCCATAACACCTAGATTACCGTTTCTGAAAGCTTCTGCCAATGCTTTAGGGACTTCAGCTTGTGCTTCCACAACCTTAGCTTGCATGTCTTGTGTTTTAGCACGCATTTCTTGTTCTGTAGCAACAGCCATTGCACGACGTTCTTCCGCACGAGCTTGAGCGATTTTCTTATCCGCTTCCGCTTGGTCAGTTTGCAATTGAGCGCCAATGTTACGTCCCACGTCTACGTCAGCGATATCGATGGACAAGATTTCGAATGCAGTACCCGCATCAAGACCTTTACCCAATACAGTACGAGAGATATGATCTGGGTTTTCCAATACATCTGTATGTTCTTCAGAGGAGCCTACAGTCGTTACAATACCTTCACCTACGCGGGCGATAATTGTGGCTTCACCAGCACCACCAACGAGACGATCGATATTAGCACGTACAGTTACACGAGCACGAACTTTCAATTCGATACCATTTTTTGCTACTGCAGAGATAATTGGAGTTTCAATAACCTTAGGATTAACGGACATTTGAACCGCTTCCAATACATCACGACCTGCGAGGTCGATAGCTGCGGAACGTTCAAAGGTCAATGGAATAGATGCCCGTTCAGCGGCGATCAAAGCATCTACAACGCGGTCAACGTCACCACCAGCGAGGTAATGTGCTTCCAACTGATTTACATTCACATCAAGACCCGCTTTATTAGCTTTAATCAAAGGCATTACGATTTGAGACGGATTTACACGACGTAAGCGCATACCTACAAGTGTAAAGATACCAACATTAACGCCCGCTGCTAGAGCCGATATCCAAAGCCCTAATGGCACAACATATAAGAATACCATAATACCAATCAGCAAAATGGGAATCAAAATTAAAATACCTACATCCATAATAACCTCCATTATTTACAACGATGTTGTGAAAGCTTAATCACACTTTCTAACAATATTGCGGCCACCTACAACGCGAAGTACCACAATAGGTGAACCGGCATCGATGAAGTCACCTTCGGTCACAACATCTACCAAATTACCATTAATTTTAGCAATACCTGCAGGGCGCAGTGTTGTATGAGCTACGCCTTTCTTGCCAGCCAAATCTTCTAATACATCATTAGATATATAACCAGCTTTTGTCGTAGATCGTTGCCCTAAAGTAAACAATTTGCCTAGCCAAGTCTTTTCAAAGTGATTAAAGAACACGATGATAATGACAATTAACAGGGCTGTTAATCCTAGCACGGCATACAATGCTATCGTACCTTCCCCAAGAGCTACATAAACGCCCCAAAGGAATGCGCAATAACCGATAAGACCTAAAATACCGCCTGGTACTACGAGTTCTACAGCCATCAAGGCAACGCCGATAGCCATCCATATTAAAAACTCCATAGGCCCTCCTCTCTATAATTAATTTTATACAACTTATATGTTCATTATACAATATTGAGGATAAATTATAAAGACACTAAATAAAAACGACTACTTGCGCAGGTACAACCTGATTCAGTAGTCGTTTATTATACTGAGTACAAATCAATTTACTTTATGACCTCAAGGTTATATTCCAAGATTTTAAAGAGCCATGATATTATACTTCTGTTTTTTTCAATTGGTCATTGCCAACGCCTGTTTTTTGAAGGATTAACAAGCTAATGCTCATGGCCATGCCTACTACAGTGGCAAGGCCCATCCCTTTTAATACAACAGGACCAACCGCGAGTTCTGCACCACTAAGACCTACCACAAGGATAACGGATGTAAGAATCATATTAACAGGATTTGTGTAATCTACTTTGCGTTCTACTAACATACGCAAACCAGATGCTGCGATGATACCGAACAATAAAATAGATACACCACCCATAACAGGTACCGGAATAGCATGAATAAGAGCTGCTACCTTACCTACAAAGGATACAATCATCGCTAAAACTGCGGCACCACCGATTACCCATACGCTGAAGCAACGAGTAATAGCAAGTACGCCGATGTTTTCACCATATGTCGTATTTGGTGTAGCACCGAAGAAACCAGAAAGAATATTTGCAAGGCCATCACCAAGCAAGGATCTTTGTAGACCAGGCTCTTTCATCAAGTCTCTGGCAACGATGTTACTAGTTACAACCAAGTGACCAACGTGCTCAGCAAATACTACAAAGAGTGCTGGCATAATCATGATAATTGCATTGATATCAAATACAGGCATGCCGTAGAACTGAGGCAATGAAAGCCAAGGAGCAGCTTCTACACCAGAGAAGTCAACAACTCCCATCACAGCAGACAATACATAACCGGAGACAACCCCAATAAGAACAGGAATAACAGCTAAGAAACCACGGAATACAACAGTTCCAAGCAAGGTAACAACTAAGGAAAACATCGAGATAATAACAGCTTGGCTATGGCTCATGCCTAAATCTTGATTGCCGATAAGGCCAGACATACTCATCGCTACTGGCGCTAATTCTAAGCCGATAATAGCTACGATAGCACCCATAGCTGCGGGCGGGAATAATTTATCAATCCAACGCGTACCAATATAACGAACGAGAATAGATAAAATAACAAAAGATAGACCAAATACAACGAAGGCCCCTTTTGCAGCTTCATAACCAAGACCTGCAGATAACACCCCTGCTACAGGCGCAATAAAGGCAAAGCTAGAACCAAGATATGCAGGGATCTTACCCTTACACACAAATAAGTACAATAATGTACCAATACCATTCATAAACAATGCCGTCGCTGGGTCTACTTTTAATAAATACGGTACTAATACAGTAGAGCCAAACATGGCAAATAAATGTTGAAAACTAAGTGGTAACATTCGGCCCCATGATGGGCGTTCTTGAATATCAATATAATCTTTCATCGTTTCTCCTCACACACAATATAACGATGCTAAGTTCATATAGTACAGTCCTTAAATATACTCTATGAATTTACACAAACAGATTCATCTTATGATACATAAGTTAGATATTAACGTTCAAATTTAGTCTGTCTACGAGTCGACTTTTTAGAAGACCGTGGTTTAAACGGGCCAGGCATATTTGTGTTATTAGTACGCTTTGGAGCGGCAGGTTTGAAACGACTTTGTGTTTCTTCACGCAAAGATGGCAAATCCTCAACTGTACCAACTTGCTTTACCCCTTCTACATTACGACGACCAATACTTGCCAACAACCCAATAGCCATGAAATTCATCAGTAATGAAGAGCCGCCATAACTAACAAACGGTAACGGTACTCCTGTTACAGGCATGATACCACATACCATGGCGATGTTAAACAAGGCCTGCCCACTGATAAGCAATGTTATTCCCATTGCTAACCATTTTCCGAATTCATCACGAGCCTTATTAGAAATGCGAAACCCAAAATAGGTAAAAGCTGCAATCAGAACGACAACAAACACTGCACCAATGAAGCCCATTTCTTGCGCCCATACAGCAAAGGCAAAGTCCGTGTGTGCTTCTGGTAAGTAAAAATACTTTGATGTACCTTGCATAAAGCCTTCGCCTAAAATGCCACCAGAACCTACAGCCAACAAGCCTTGAACGGTTTGATACCCCATATCCTGTGCATGAGGCCAAGGATCAAACCAAGATTGAATACGTTCCCAACGATATGGCGACATACGAGCTGCAATAAAGCCAAGAAATCCAGCTATCGCAAAAGCACCGCCAAAGAATTTTCCATCAAAACCCGCTAAGTAAATCAGCACAAAGGAAAATCCAAAGATTAGTACAGTAGTACCCATATCTGGTTGCAAGATCGTTAAAATTGCAAATATAGTTGGCCATATTAACATTGGCAACATATAACTTATACGTTCACTAAAATAACCTTGTAAATTAATGAGTGGGTTAATATGCCTTGGTTTCCCCCATTTTCGCATAGTACTCAATTTAGCCGACGTCCATATTAAGGCTGCTAATTTCGCAAATTCTGAAGGCTGTATCGATACGGGGCCAATAACAATCCAACGACGTGCACCATTAATAACAGCACCAACCGCGAGAACCAAGATCATACCAATGAGTGTGGCAATCATAATTCTTTGCAACATGTGAGGCTTCTGTAACTGACGGTAATCATAACGATACAAAATAACGCCTACCGCCATAGACAAAAGCAAGAATGTCATGTGCTTTAAAAAGTAGCCTAATAATCCTGTATTTTCATAGATAGAGCTGATATAAGTAGCACTAAAGATATTTACACTGCCTATAATTGTAATGAGAAGAATAGGTAAGAGCATACCTTGTAAGTCATTTTTAAAGAGTGAGCCCCACCGACTATCCCCCTTATTCGGTGTTTCCATGTTAAGCCTCCTTTTGTACTTTTGGCTTAATTGCTTCTAAGCGGAAAATAGGTTGACCTTTTTTACTAAATTTTTCTTCATATTCAGTTTTTACATTTGGAAGATCCGTACTATGTAAATCATACGTTACATTTTTAAGCTCCCAACCGCATTCTTTGAATTCTTCGAGAGAAAACATAAACAACCCTTCATTATCCGTCTTGAAGTGGACTTCACCACCATCTTTCAAAAGACGAGCATAACGGTCGAGGAATGTGTGATATGTAAGGCGGCGTTTTGCATGTTTCGCCTTAGGCCAGGGATCACAGAAGTTAATATAGAAACGATCAACTTCACCTGGTGCTACTATCTCTTCAATACCTGCAATATCAAATAGAGAGACCTTTGCATTGTTCCGTTCCCCTTCAAAGATTTTTTGTGCTGCGTAATAAATAACCCCCATCTGAACTTCAAAACCTACGAAGTTAGCATCTGGATACGCTTCAGACATGCCCGCAATAAAGCGACCTTTCCCGGTCCCTAACTCCATATATAATGGGTATTCAGGATGCTCAAATAATTCACGCCATTTGCCTTTGTGCTCTTCTTGGCCAGACAAAATGATATGAGAGTCATATTCGTGAATTGCTTCATCAATCCACGGTTTTCTACGAAGGCGCATACTTTCTCCTTACATCTATTTTTAATAATATATTTATATTTGTTTATATTTATTATTACAGGTCTTATACCTATCTTATTAATTATAGAAAAGGGGACCTTAAACGTCAATTACATTCTATGTATTTAACCCTAATCACTAAAACTGTGAAAGTAGAAGCTATAAGAAAAGACCTACTTCCGAAAGAAGTAGGTCTACATTTTATTGGAAAATCATAGCTTCTAAATTTTCAATTTGATATTGACTTAGGCCAAGTTCAGATAAACTCTTTTCAGCTGCAGTGAAAAGATTATTTTTACCAACTCGAGTACCTAATGCTGCCGCAGCGACCAATTCACGGTCCAATTTACCTAGACGTGAACGATTACGATTTTGAGGTTTTGGTTTTTTCATACGGAACGTATTATATTGAACCCCCTCTTTTGCTTCCTCAGCTTTCGGCTTTGTTAAAGGTGCCCCATTAGTGCCATTCCCCAATAAAGCACTAAGTCCTGTTTGCTTTGGTACCAATTTTTCGTACTCATCGCCAAACTCAGGGCGTTCATCACGTAATTGATCAAATGTAGCTAAAGCAGCATTCATTTGTTTCAAGCCAGCAGCAGAGTAAAGTTGACGAATGGCGATACTCACCTCTTGTGGCGTCAACGTGCCTCGCTCAATAGCAGATGCAATTACACTCTTTAATGCACCTTGATCACCAGACGCAGTATAGCGGCCAATTTCAACCAAGTCTTTCTGACGTGCATTAAGCTCTTTTGGCGTATATATATTTATCTCAGATATAGATGGTGCCTGTTTAGAAGGTTGTTCTCCCGCCCCATTAGCCTCAAACATATAGCCACCGGCAACGATGGCCACGGCTAATGTTAAGGTTAATACTCTTTTCAACGTCTTACAATCTCCCTTATCATTAATACTAATTGTATAATACTGCAATAGTAGCGTACATTATCAATGGATTTATTTTACTGTTCTACTGTAATACATACTGTAGATATTATTATATAATACTTCATCTAATTTTTATAGTCCTATTCGAAAAAAATCTATAATCTTTTAAGAAATTATATATATTTATCTATAAAAATTATATAATTATAAACTCTACTTAATAACGAGCCCAAATACAATGCTATTACTTTATTAAAGAGACTATGTACATCTAAAAAATAAAGATAAGAAACTTATTTTTTACCACCACAAATCAAGATTTATATAAGTAAGTTCTCTGCATAAAAAAAGTAGATATCCCCAAAAGGATATCTACTTCTATGCACCATAAATTACACATAATACGATATGAATTTGTGTCATTTTTTGATTTATAAAACAAGGCCAAATTACATATTTACTTATTTGGGCTTTCATATATAGTTTTATAGCCGCCTGTCGTAACAGCCACGATTTGTTCAATTTCCTCTGTTGGATCCTCCGTAAAAGTAAAACTTTCACCAGCATCAAAGGATGCACTCGTCCCACAAGAGGAACTCAAATCGCGCGGCACAGGACGAAGTTCTATATTACTTACCCCTTCAGGAGCTTCTCGCTTGAAGCGAATCGCACCGAAGTGAGAGTAAAAAGTAGCAATATATTTCATAGACACTCAACTCTAGCTAACAATACCGAATAGGATAGTAAAGCATAATTATAGTATACGATAATCATGCTTTACGTTAATCATACCATACATAATCTAAACATTTACACTCTAATCATATGTAACCTAAGCATATTCAATTTACGCATTTGAACGTTTTGTATTAAGCACAGCAATGATGAGCGCCACTACAAAACCTATCCCTACAGCGATTTGGCCATTCAATGTAGGACCAGCGCCAGAAGCAGCTAAACCAAAGTTATGAGCAAATGCTGCGCCAGCTGCAAGGCCAAGCACAGTAACAGCAGCGTCAGAGTTACCTTCACCAGTCATGATCAATTGACGTAATGGGCAACCACCGAGCAATACACTACAGAAACCTACAAGAGCCATACCAAGGAAGTTCCACAAACCATCTGTATGAGCAATTGGTTGGTTTTCAAAGCCAAGATGGAAATTACCAAAACTAATATTTACTACAAATACACCTACAAGTACTGCAAGGTACCCAAAAATAAGAATAGATTTTTTGAACAAGAATAAATCACGGAAGCCACCAACCGTACAAAGTCGGCTAAATTGAGATAAGCCACCTACGACAAGACCAGCCGCCAAAGAAATGAGCCATGGAGCATGCATAGCGCCAGGACCTTTTTGGCTAAAGAAGATAAATGCTGGTGCTGTTACAACAAGTACGAGCAAAGCTACTTGAATAGCAGGCATCATAGCAGATTCTAATTTGCTCAACGCATACGTACGTTGTAAGGAATAGCCTCGTTTCAAGAAAATAGTACCAAAGCCAATGCCACCTGCAAAACCGGCAATACCGAATAAGGCATTTAAATCACCACCGCCGAGACGCAAAATCATGCGAAGTGGACATCCAAGGAACATTAACGCACCAATCATAACAAAGAAGCCGAGAATAAAACGAATAATTGGAGATGAACCACCTCTACTTTGGTGCTCGCCACGAATCATGGACAATACATAAGCCCCTAATATAAGACCGATAATTTCTGGACGAATGTACTGTACAGGTGCAGCACGATGCATCCCAAGAGCACCTACGGTGTCGCGAATAAAGCAGGCAATGCAGAAGCCCATATTAGCCGGATTACCAGCTAATACAAGGAAGGCTGCAATAGCGCCAATAATAAGGCCTGCAATAATTAAATTTCGTTTTTCATGAGACCCACTCATAATAATCTCCTTTCACCCTAACTACACTATAACTATATGAGTATACGCTCTTATCCTATCAAACATTATACTCATGATATAATAACCATAAATACACCTTGTTATTCATGGAGATTACCTATGAGATCTATCTATTTAGACAATGCTAGTACCACCTTTCCAAAGGCACCAACTGTGGCTAGTGCTATGTCAGACTATATAACGAATAGAGGCATCAATATCAATCGTGGCTCCTATGCCCTCGCCTATTATGTAGAGGATATTATCTATACAACACGGCAGCGATTAAACAGCTTATTTAACGGACACGATCCTTCTCATGTCTTTTTTACTCAAAATGTGACGATGAGTTTAAACATGGTTATCAAGGGGCTATTGAAAGCAGGAGACCATGTACTGATTAGCTCTATGGAGCATAATGCTGTCATGAGACCGCTCACACAGCTACTCAATGAAGGTATTACCTTTGATACTATCCCTTGTGATACTACAGGTTCTATCAAATTAGACGCTATTGAGTCACTCATTCGTCCAAATACAGTAGCTATAATTGTTAATCACGCGTCCAATGTATGTGGAACCATACAACCTATTAAAGAAATCGGTATAATCTGCAAAGATCATAATCTACATTTTATTGTAGACACAGCACAAACGGCTGGTATCATACCTATCGATGTAAAAGAATCTCAAATAGATGCCCTCTGCTTTACAGGTCACAAAGGCTTATTAGGCCCTCAAGGTATAGGTGGCATGATCTTAACCAAAGAAATGGCTCAATCCTTAACTCCTCTTATTGCTGGTGGCACTGGTAGTTTCTCACATTTAGAAACGATGCCTACGAATATGCCCGACGCCTTTGAGTCAGGCACATTAAACCTACCAGGCATCATAGGTCTCAACGAAGGTCTCACCTTTATTGAATCAAAGGGTATGGAAAACATTCACAACCACGAGCTGGCTTTAACAGAAGCCTTCCTCAAAGGCTTACGACCGATAGATGGCATTAACATCATTGGTAAGCAAGATGTTCAGGACCGAACTGCTGTCGTCTCAATTACAATTGATGGAGCTGATGCTGCGAGCGTTGCTTACGAACTAGAATCAACCTATCACATCATGACGCGCGTTGGACTCCACTGTGCACCACGAGCACATCAAACTTTAGGTACTTATCCTGAAGGAACCGTGCGCTTTTCCTTTGGCTATGCTAATACAATGGAGGATATTGAAACTGCATTATCTGCGTTAACAACAATAGCAAATAAGATCTAATAATCAAAACTATTAAGGCTATGTACTTTAAGTATATAGCCTTTTATGCTTCACACAATCGACCAATAGCATCAGCACGACAACGCTTACAATGTGTCATTTGCGGTACGTAATGACCAATAAATTGACGCATATTGTCGATTTCCTCTGATGTTGGACTACGATGATTTTCAAAGGCCGTATCGTGAACAGGAATCATCGCAATACAGTTCATCAAATCTACGCCCCATGTTTCCGCTTGTTTAGCAATAGCTGGCACATGGTCCATATTTACATCAGGCACTACTACCGTATTAATTTTAACAATGATGTTCTTTTCCTTTAGTTTTCGGATACTTTCAGCCTGACGCTCTAATAGAATACGCGCCCCTTCGATACCTTTGTAGATTTTCCCATCGTAACGAACCATAGCATATACATTTTTTGCAACTTCTGGATCGATGGCATTAGCCGTAATCGTTACATGTGTAATCCCTAAATCAGCAATTTCATCAACATAATCAGGCACTGCCAACCCATTACTAGATAGACAAAGCATAACATGAGGAAAATCTTTTTTCACAAGTCGGAACGTTTCAAGCGTCTTATCCACATCACACATAGGATCCCCTGGTCCTGCAATACCAACAACAGATATATCCTTGCGAGCATCAAATACCTTATGTACAAAGGCCGCTGCCTCATATGGCGTATATACATGTTGCGTTACACCAGGTCTATTTTCATTCGCACAGTCGTACATGCGATTACAATAATTACACTTAATATTACAATTCGGAGCTACTGGTAAATGTAAACGGCCCCAATTAGCAGAAGCATCCTTGTTGTAACACGGATGGTTTTGTAGGAAACTTTGTCCTTGAATCTCTTTCATAGCTAACCTTTCCGACCAAATCTAATGGCATCCTTATGACACACATGCAAGCAGTCACCACAATTGGTACAATTCATTTCATTTGGTCGTGTTCCCATTTCACATACGCGCAAGCATGCATCACAATTGTCACAATCTTTCGTTTTATAAATTTTAAAAATAGAAATCTTGCGAAGCAATTCCATAACGCCCCCAAAAGGACATACAAAGCGACACCAAGCATTGGCGATAATGAGAGAACCAGCAATAATTGAAACTACGGATATGGTACGAGCCGCCCAATACCATTCGGAAAACTGCATGGATAAAATAACAGCATTAAAGTATTCATCGCTCGTCCGTATAGGAATCATGATACGGGGATTGCCAAATTTATAATATACTACGAGACCTAAAATTATTGTTGCTACCATGCCTAGTTGAAGGAAACGCATATAATGTTTACGATTTCTTAGTGGCCCCATAGAAATCTTGCCGAGCATTTGATTGACCCATCCACTTGGGCAGAACCAACTACAAAAAGCGCGGCCAAAGAAAACAACCATAATCGGCAGGATGATCCACCACGCGTAAAAATACGTTGTGATGCGCCCCCAGCAAGTGATCATGGAGCAACTTTCACAGCTCACAAAGGGTACGATATAGGGACAGCGAAACACACCAAAGTATACCCATTTCCCCATGATAAAGAGAAAGATAAATTGAACAATACGACGCCAAAGCGTTAAATTCTTAGGAGCCTTAGATCCAGATATACCAGAGCTTGTTTGAGCCCCACAGGTTGTAGATGATGGACATTGATTACACATCTTTTACACCAAACCTTTCTATCAAATCGAGACCTCTCGCACTATGAACGGATGTAAATCCGTGATTTTCTAAGATTTGTTGTCCTTCTTGGGAACGTGTAAATTCAATATAATCGGCAGCCAACGCACGATCTTGTACATATTTCATCGTGTTAATGGTGAAAGTCAGTGGTGCAGGTGGCACAAACTGTGCAGGTATGTCGAAATATTCGATACGATCCTTAAACCGGTCATGTGTGGTAAGGCGTTTTTCAATGATGGACACATCGGCCTTGCCTTCTACGAGATCACACATCATGGAGATAACACAAGCATTTTCTGCTATCAAGTTTTTCATGATGCCATCGGTTAACCCAGACAGTTTCATGACGCCCTTTACAGATGCACTACCTGGAGGAGATGCACCCAACGGCAACATGACGCGTACACCGGGCTCCGCCATATCTTTAAGATCACGAATACCGGCAGGATTACCTTTAGGTGTGACTATGACGTAGTCTGTAAAACACAGCGGCTCAAAAGCGATACTTATCCCTTTTTTGCGCATATTTTTTGCTAACTCTAATCCGCGAGCTCCAAAGATTTCGGTACGACTTTTTTCTGCCAACAAAGATTTACCAATAGCCCCTGCAAAGGCACCAGTGTACTGGATATTATGCCCTGTGTGCATCGTATAGACCTGATTCAAATCAAGAAATGCTTCCGATAACCCACCACAAGTCCACACTTGAAGGGAGTCAGACTGCGTTGGCTTGTAGGCACCACGTATAAACGAAGGTACCGCTGAGGCCGCCGCTAAAGCTAAAGCACCACCAATAAACTGGCGACGGGATATATCTTTTTTCAAAAATCCCATGTACTTACCACCTTTCACTGAACTTTACAGTAAATATGTATATACTTTTATTATAGTATAAAACCTATAAGTTTTTATGAGCATATAGATTTGGTTGATTAATTTAGTTATATAGATTAGGCATATAAGTTCTATTTTTAATGGTATTATTATAAATTTCTAAGATATATTTTTATATCTAATTTCTTGAATATTTATTACACTCAATGAATATACTTGTTTACTAAGAGTATCAATACTTTAAATCATATTATGCTCACAACGCATAACTAAAAAGGGCTTATTGGCTCTATAGACTATATCCCTCACAACTATGGTTAATTCTTAATTACAATGTATCATTCATTAGGAGAAATAAAATTATTAGTATTATATTCCCTCCCCAAAAACGCAAAAAGGCGGCACAACCAAATGGTTGTACCGCCTTGATTCATCAATTATTCAGCAGTGAATGGCAATAAAGCAATTGCACGTGCACGTTTGATAGATGTAGTCAATTTGCGTTGATGTTTTGCGCAAG
>NZ_CAUVFT010000018.1:0-45175 GCF_963551295.1 uncultured Veillonella sp. | reverse complement strand
ATTATGCTCTACCAATAGAAATCAACGCCGCATTTTTTGCATGTATCAATGTAGTATCAAATAACGGTATATCCGTATCATCCTGTTTAACAAGTAACCCGATTTCAGTACAGCCTAAAATAACACCTTGTACACCAGATTTTACCAAATCACCAATAATATCTAAGTATTGTTGTTTAGATTCATTAGAAATAACACCTAAACACAATTCATTGTATATAATATCATTCACAAGTTCAACTTGATCTTCGTTAGGGATAACAACATGAATCCCCCGATTTTCCAAGATACATTTATAAAAATCTTGTTGCATCGTGTACTTGGTACCGAGTAGACCTACCTTTGTAATACCTGATTTTTCTAACTCTACTGCAGTCATTTCCGCAATATGAAGAAGAGGTATGTGAATATGTCTTTCTATTTCATCCGCTACTTTATGCATTGTATTCGTGCATATAACAATATAATCAGCACCAGCCTTTTCAAGAGATTGAGCCGCATCGGATAAAATTTCAGCGCTTCTATCCCAATCGCCATTTGCCTGGCACTTTTCTATTTCTTCAAAATCAACGCTATATAAAATACATTTTGCCGAATGTAAGCCGCCCAAAACTTGCTTAATAGTTTCATTCAAAACTTGGTAATACGTAATCGTACTTTCCCAGCTCATTCCCCCAATTAAGCCTATTGTTTTCATAATGTCACCCCCTAAGCTTAGAATAACCCAAAACAAAAAGGTTATTCATTATGATTATTCAGCCAACCCTTGTTCTCTACCGATAATATCAGCGATTTCTTGGCACAGGGATTGTAGTTCTTCTTGGTTAGGTCCTTCAGCCATGACACGAATGAGTGGTTCTGTCCCGGATGCACGTACTAAGACGCGACCTTCGTCACCGAGCTCTCCTTCAGCTGTTACGATAGCAGCTTTGATAAGGTCATTGTCTTCCCAGCCAGTTTTTGTAGCAACGCGAACGTTCAAAAGCACTTGTGGATATTTTGTCATAATGCCGGCCAACTCGGAAAGAGGTTGCTTTTTCTCCTTCATAAGAGCCGCCACTTGAACAGCTGTCAACATACCGTCACCAGTGGTGTTGTGATCTAAGAAGATTACGTGACCAGATTGTTCACCACCAACGGAAAGATTATGTTCACGCATGTATTCCAATACATACCGATCACCAACAGCAGTGGAAACCGTTTTCATACCAAGTTCTTCTGCTGCTTTATGGAATCCGATATTACTCATAACGGTACCAACTATGGTATCACCTTTAAGTTTGCCTTCTTCTTTCAACTTAAGAGCGCATAACAACATAATTTGATCGCCATCGAGGACTTGACCTTTTTCATCAACCAATAAACAGCGGTCAGCATCGCCATCATTAGCAATACCAAGGTCTGCATTATGTTGTTGCACAGCTACTTGCAATCCTTCAATATGCGTAGAACCACAGTGATGATTGATATTCAAGCCATCTGGATTCACATTAATATTGATGACTTTAGCCCCTAGTCCAGACAAAATTTCTGGACCTACACTAGACGCGGCACCATTGGCACCATCATAAACGATAGTCAACCCTTCAAGGGACGTATCGATTGTGTGACGTACAAAGTGAGCATATAAATGAGCCAAGTTACTATTAAACTCAATTTTACCTATACCATCCCCTGTAGGACGTGCTAATTCATTATCTGCACTTTGACGAACATATTTTTCCAATTCATCTTCCACTTCATCAGGTAATTTATAGCCATTGCTATCAAAGAATTTAATGCCATTATCTGGATATGGATTGTGAGATGCAGAAATAACAGCACCCGCATCAAACCCTTGTTGACGTACAAGGTACGCTACTGCTGGAGTTGGGATAACGCCTGCAATCACTACATTACCGCCAACAGAACAAATGCCCGCTGCTAATGCACTTTCAAGCATAGAACCAGAAATTCGCGTATCGCGCCCAATCAAGAACATAGGATGTTCCTTTTCCTTACCAAAATGAGTTCCTGCCGCACGACCTAAATGATAGGCTAATTCTGGCGTTAAAAACTCATTAACAACACCACGTACACCATCTGTACCAAATAAACGAGCCATAATTATCCTCCTCTAAGGATTTGTGAAAGTTTCACAAGTCTATATATCTACCGTGTGTATCATTTCAATAATTACTGTTGTGTATTATATCACAATATAGAAAGCATACCTACTATAAAGTCACATCTATATTACATAAATAGTATGAATCTATACTGTAATTCAATTCATCAGTATAATTCCCCACTAATTAGGTTTAGCGTATTTTGCCATACATAAAATGGCTGTTTCCGCGCCATCAAGGGCAGCACTCATAATACCCCCTGCATAGCCAGCCCCTTCACCCATAGGATAGAAACCTCCTACAGTAGGAGAAATGCGTTCTTCATTGCGTCCCATACGAAGCGGTGCAGAGGTGCGCGTTTCAACGCCTGTCATACACACCGCAGGATTATCGAATCCACTGATACGACGGCCCCAGTATGGCAAAGCTCGCTCTAATACGGATGTGACGAACGGTGGCAAGCAATCATGTAAATCGCAATTCACGACACCTGGCTCGTAGCTATATATACTATTTTGTACACTAGGTGCTTGTGAAAGCCCTAAAAACTGCCCTACTGTTTGTGCAGGTGCATGGAAATTAGATCCGCCCAACTCATAAGCCTTTCGTTCCCATTCTCGTTGGAATGCAACGCCATCTAATGGATGAGTACCAAAGTCATCTGGACCCACGTTAACCACGATAGCACTATTAGCAACACCGCTGTTCCGAGCGTATAAGCTCATGCCATTTACGACAACGCCACCTTCTTCAGAGGCAGATGCTACTACTTGACCTCCTGGGCACATACAGAAGCTATATGCAGTACGGCCTGATTCTTTATCGTGGTATACGAGAGAATATTCTGCTGCACCGAGGCCCAAGCTAGATGGTTCTACACCATATTGGGACTCATCAATTACAGCCTGATTATGTTCAATACGAACACCGATAGCAAATGGTTTTGCCGTCATTTCCACATTGCGTTTATAAAGCATTTCGTATGTGTCACGCGCACTATGGCCTACACCAGACAAAACAACAGTCGTATCAATACGCTCACTACCATTAACTTCAACGCCTACGATACGGTCATTTTCAATAAACAAATCCGTTACCTTAGAACCAAAACGGACTTCACCACCCCATTCGATGATGCGCTCACGCATGGCTTTTACCATAGTACGCAATTTATCTGTACCTACGTGAGGTTTATGTTTATATAATATTTCTTCAGGCGCACCAAACTCAACAAAGTATTTAGATATCTCATGTAAACGCGGATGGGTAATACGAGTTGTCAACTTACCATCGGAAAAAGTTCCTGCGCCACCTTCCCCAAATTGTACGTTGGATTCAGGTTTAAATACGCCCTTTTTCCAAAATGTTTCTACATCATGACTACGTGTATCTACATCTTGACCGCGTTCAAGTACGATAGGGCGATAGCCTTCACGAGCTAAGTAAAAGGCTGCAAGCATCCCCGCAGGGCCAAAGCCCACAACAACAGGACGATGTGCTAATGGTACAGACCCCCAAATAATAGGTTCTGGATCTTCTGCAGCAAATACAGATACATCCTTTTCTTTACCAAGCTTCTTCATGACTTGAGCTTCATTATGAACCTCAATGAATAGGGTATATACAAAAACAATGTTTGGCTTCTTACGAGCATCTACGGCACGTCGAACAACATGAATCGTTTCGATAGCACCACGTAACGGGGGATATTTCTTTTCTACAATACTTTTTATATCCGACTTAACCGTAACAGCCACGCGGAGATTTATTATTCTAATCATATTTTTCCTATTAAAGCCTCCCTTTTAGGCGAGCCTACTTCTTTAATCTTTGACCAAAATTCTTTACCACTTGATCTGTAAGAAAATAGTCATACATCTTTATTATACAACACTACCATAAAAGCTAATATATAAATCATAAAAAGGCCCTAATAGAGAAATATTCACTCTATTAGGGTCTTCGTCGCAAGATTTTAAAGCCTCACAAAAAACTTATCATCCATTAAGTACTTTCTTTTGTATTTCTACTTTCACCCGTACCGTTGTGGTATTGCTATTAACACCATTTGGTAACACTAAATTATAGTTTCCCTGTACAGTTTCGGTAGCACCCGATACATCGATAGGTTCTGTTTGTATTTCTGTAACGGAATCAATCATTTCTTCACGACCGGTAACCGTTAGTTGCGTTGGTGTAGCCGACGTAGATTTAACTTCATAGCCTTCTGCTACTGTACCAACAGTCGGAACAGTAATAGGAACTGCCTTTTCTTTACGTAATAAGTTAAGTTCATATTGTGCTTGACCTTGGTTTGGATTAATATGTACATCCAGTACATTACCTGCCGTATCCCAAGCTTCTAAAGTACTAACAGCGCTAAAGTTCTTCGTTTGACCAGCCACATTAACTTTCATGACAACCTTATTCACTGCGTTAACTTGTTGTTTGCGTCCAGAAACAGTTACCTCTTTTGGTACAATCGTGATAGACTTCATGGCAATATCATCTGAGAATTTACCGATTGGAACAATTTCAACAGGAATCTTTTTCTCCGCATATTCGTCAACATTGATAGTGATGGTATCTGGTTTAACCTCCACAAGATTCATCCCTGCAGGAGGAGTAAAATTAATAGTTACATTATTTTGACCTGGTTTTACACCGGATGCATCAATATAAGCCCGTAAATTATCTGATTTCATAGACATAATGGTATCACGTGGACCAGCTAGTACAACACGGACCACATCTGGTGCGTCTTCTATAATATAGCCAGAATTGAGATTTTGAACCTGTACAGGTATTGTATAGGTTACTTCCATCACAGGGTTCTGATCGCGCATAATAAAGAACCACATAACGATAGCCGCTAACAAGGATAATAATTTAGCAGGCCAATTGCGTTTCAAATGAATCATCATTTATTTGCCCTCCATTTCCACATACTAGTAATGGTTTGACGAGGGCGTTCCATAAAGGTGCGCAATGCCTCTTTAATTTGATCCTCTGGTAAATGGCGATAAATATGACCGCCATACGTATAAGAAATGGTCCCTGTTTCCTCACTGACAACGACTACAACAGCATCAGTTTGCTCAGACAAGCCAATAGCTGCACGGTGACGTGTACCTAGTTCAGTACTCAATGTGCGGTCCTCAGTCAACGGTAACAAGCAGCCTGCTGCACGAATTCGCCCATCACGAATGATGAGAGCCCCGTCATGAAGAGGTGTACTGGGAACGAAGATATTTTTAATCAACTCGCGACTCAATACAGCATCAATAAGAATACCTGTATCTACAAAATCATTGAGACCTACTTCACGTTCAAAAACGATAAGTGCCCCCGTATGTTCGCGAGACATAACGCGAGCCGCAGCCATCACTTCATTAATGGCCATATCCATCTCTTCTTCGTTTACATTTTGTGCCTTGCTAAAAATTCGTCCACGCCCCAATTGTTCTAGGGCACGACGCAATTCTGGTTGGAATACAACCGGTAACGCAAAAAGAAGAACGGTCATACTTTGTTGCAAAATCCAGTTGATAACGTATAGATGTAACAGATGACTCAATAAATTTAAAATTGCCAACATAACGAGACCTTTCAAAAGAGAAACGGCCCGCGTATCTTTAAGCAATTTATATAAATAGTAAATACCAATGGCAACGATTATGATATCAACGATATCAAGAAGCCTAAAGGTATGTATAAGTGCGTCAATATGCATAAAAATAGCTCCTTATACAAAATAATAAGGTACAATCAATTCTTTGACTGTACCTTATATTTTAACTCATTTTGAGAGTACTGTAAATTTATAAACAAACGCTGAATGAGATTTTATTAGATGTTTTGTGTTTCAATCCATACATCCATTTGTCCCCCACAAACCATGCCTTCTTTAACAGCTACGTCATCATCAAGGAGAACATCAATACGACGGTGAGCTTCTTTTTTATTCAAAGAGTCCACAGCACTTAGGCGGATTTCATTTTCTGCACGACCGCCGCCAATAGTGCCAAAAATAGATCCATCAGGAAATACAACCATAGATGTACCAGCTTTACGAGGTGTGGATCCACGAGTATATAAAATAGTGGCTACTGCTAAGGTTTCATTTTTACGTTCACTAAGATATTCAATAAACTCACGATTCATGGAGCACTCTACCTTTCCGCAATGAGCCGCCTTTTTTACCACGTACCACTGCCAAATATTCACTAACGATAGATAATGCAATTTCCTCAGGAGTTTGAGCTCCTAAATCTAGCCCAATAGGTGCATATACCATATCTAACTCATCTTGAGTCCACCCCTGCTCACGCAACACTTCAAAGGCGTGATGAATGCGTTTTTGGCTGCCCATAACGCCCATATAGGTAGGCAAGTACCCTCGTAATTGTTCTAAACATATATTATCGTACTCATGAGCACGCGTCACAATGATAAAGCCATTATATTCATCAAGAGGTAAATCGTTCTTGAAGTTTTCTAAAGGTAAGCACTTACGTGTAACACGTTCATCAAAGAATTCAGGAACTACATATTCTGGACGGTCATCTACGACTGTAACACGACAGCCAATAAATAACAGCAAATCAGTAATAGCTCGGCTAACATGACCTGCGCCTAATACGAGAACTGACGGATCATTTTCTACAGGTTGTACGAAACACTCCATTTCGCCTACCATGCAGAGAGAATTTAGCTTTGCTTTATCTACAGTAAATCCTTCAATAGGAGTTCCGTATAGAACACTTCCATCTTCAGCATAAATAGTCTTATCCCCTTGACGAGGACCGGATAGAACTGTAACCATCACGGTAGTTTCAGTAACCTGTAGACGATTTTTCATCACATCATAAATTGTTTCCATCTAGATTCCTTTCATAATCCCAAGCGGTAACAGCCTCTAAAACGCCACCACCAACAGCTAGAGATTTATCTGAAATACTATAACAATGAGACTCTTCACAACGAGCATCCACATCAGCCAACTTAAAATGATCTGATACGATGAGCCCACTTTTTAAAATTCCTCGTAGAATGCCTGTAATTTTAGCTCGGACTGGTTCTTCATCGACATAACCAATCACCTCATTGGCTTGTACAGAATCCCCAATATGCCGTTTTGCTGTAAATAGTCCAGCCTTTGGAGAATGGATAACGCGCTCATGAGTGTAGCCACCTACATTTCCAGGGATACCTGTATTAGGTTGAGCCGGCCCATCATAGATACAGCGACCTAATGAATGACCACGCATCGTTTCAATGACCACATCTACATCTTCTCCAGCAGTAAATCCAGGGCCAACACCTATAACGAGCTCTGCATCATCTCGTTTTGTTCCAAGATTCTTTTTACTCAAAATAGCATCGACTACAATCTCTGGTTTTAAAGTGTCCAATAATTCCTCATATGAGCTAGTAACAACGGGAATGATTTCCTTTGCCAATGTATCCTTCACTTCACCAATAGACACATGGCGAGCAACAAAACGTTCCAAAATCATTTCTCCACGATGAACCGCGTTACCGTAACATACTTCGCGGCGAATCATGGTAGGAATCGCTATTTCACTAATTACAACGGGATAGCCCGCCCGTCTCAATCTATATACAGCGCCGGAAGCGATGTCTCCGCCTCCACGCATGAGTACCAATGGTTTCATAATGCCTCACTTTCACGATGTTTCAAACGCTCAAAATCATCGGGTGTATCTATATCGTCGCCAATATCATCACTAATCCATAATTTCACGACATGGGCTTTACCATCACCACGAATAATGGTCTTACCGCCTTGATCCCCTTGAATCTGCTGTAAAAAATCAAACCAATGAGAACCAAAAATAACAGGATTCCCCGAGTGATAATTCGCCCCATAATGTGGAACGACGATAGTTTTCGGATGAAAGTTATCACTAAATGCACTAATGACCTCATGTACAACAGCACTCGTCAGAAGTGGTTGATCCCCTACTGAACAGAGAATACCGTCTAGCGGTATGGGCGACGTATTCACCAAATGATGTACTCCCAACGCTATGGATACTCCTTGCCCTAGTTCAGGATGGTCATTTCGAATGGCTTCAAAACCATAGCTTGTGACAATAGGTTCTAGTTTCTCATGATCATCACCAGTAACCGCCACAAAAGGTAGTTTACACGACGCAGCAGAAACTACCTGTCCACCCCATCCACATTGAAGAGCCCCACAGACCGCATCTAGAACAGTCTTACCACGCCAGGGCAAGAGTTGCTTATTACATCCCATGCGCTTGGATTGTCCTCCCACAAGGAGGACAATCCCAATATGCAAAGGATGACGGTCTATGGGGTCTTTCATGGGACTAAAAGCAGTGTCACAATTTGCTTTCATAATAGTCATGAGTACCTACCGACATTGAATAATGCGACGGATTTCACAACTTGCTTTATATCCATCAGCCAAAATGATAGCCGTAATATCGCTATCAACAATATGATCAATAAAATCATCGATAATGCGATGTTGCACTGTTTCATAACCAGTACAGAACAGTATTTTCTTGCCTTTACTGTATTGGAATAAACCTTGTTTATGCAAAACAAGATCAGCCAACATACGCGGAGTTACAATAGCCCCCATATCGCGTTTTACGATATCTTGAACGAGCTCAATATTATGTACGTGCTCATCATCTAATGGGGCCCCTAGCATTTGTAGATTGACAAGACCAATCGTAGTCTTTGTAAGAGATGGAATGACAGGCTCAGTCGTCTTAGGCGCCTTGAGCCATTTTTCCTTCGCCCCATCTGCTTCTACAACAATTTGCCAATTTGGATGTAACTTGGCTAAACCATCGATAAGATCACAATCTAAGGAGTCTACTTTTGTTCCTGTAATTCCAGCGAACCACGCACCACAATAGCCACGTAAAAGTCGGTCAGTACAATACTCATCAGCTTCATTAATATTACGAGTATAAATCGGTTCATAATGAGCCACCTGAGATTCATAGAGTCGAGTTGTAGTCGTAACTACGATTGGCTGACCTTTCAGCCGTCCATATTCTACTAGTTTTGAAAGCACAGTCGTTTTACCGCCTGCCCCAACAAGGGCAACGATTCCCGGCTGAATCAATCGATTCCAATAGGATGTTTGTGATGTCATAGAACCAGGCCTCCTTAGAAAGTAAAAGGAACTAGAAATCTCTATACTTTATATTTCTCGTCCATAGCCATAAATACCTTCTCAGGTGTCATAGGTAATGTACGAATATCCGCACCAACTGCATTTTTAATGGCATGTTGGATAGCAGGGCACCCCGTATTGATGACAACCTCACCAATAGATTTAGCGCCGAAGCCACCTGTAGGCTCGTAAGATTCTACAAAGTCTGTATGTAATTCACCAATATCCTGACGGGTTGGGATTTTATAAGTCATAAGATTATTTGTTTCCAAACGACCATTGTTGGAATAGCGTACATCTTCATATAAAGCCATCCCGATAGCTTGTACCACACCACCCTCAACTTGAACGCGAGCCAATTTAGAGTTGATAACAGTACCGCAATCAACACAAGAATAGAAATGAAGAGGGATAACCTTACCTGTTTGTTTATCTACCTTTACCTCAGCAATAGATGCCATAAATGGAGGTGGAGACGTATGACTGCCCCATGTAGCGAAACCAGACAATTGCTCCGCATTAGCACCAACTAATAATTTTGGTGCCAATTGATGGATATCCATTGTTTTGGAGCCGTCTTTCGTGGTAGCTACAACGCCGTCAAAGTCAACATTCTCAACGTCGGTTTCAAAGAATTGAGCAAATTTAGCAATAATCTTAGTGCGTAACTCTTCTGCAGCCATCTTAGCAGCAGTCCCCGTTACATAGGTTGTACTAGATGCGTAGGAGCCTGGATCGAATGGTACGATATCTGTATCTGATTCAATAACAGTCATATATTCCATAGGACAACCTATTACTTCACAGGCCATTTGAGTTAATACGGTATTAGACCCCATGCCCATATCAGAAGATCCAGTATACAATGTATAATTGCCATCGTCACCAAGTCGGATTTCAACAGATGCTACGTCGATATTTGCGACACCAGAGCCTTGTAATGCTAAAGCCATGCCAAGTCCACCGCGATAGCGCTCATCGATGTCCCAAGAATGAGGGCGTTCATCCCAACGAGCCATTTCTTTTACACGATTTACAGTATCTTGGAAAAGACCAGAATCAAGATATTCATCTGGAGCATATACTAAGCTTTGTTCACCTTCCGCTATTAAGTTCTTCTGACGTAATTCAGCTGGATCAATCCCCATCTTGTCAGCCAATTGGTTAACAGCACATTCTAATGGCCACAAGGCTTCTGTTGCACCGTACCCACGGAAAGCACCACCCGGAGTTTGGTTAGTATACACACCTTCTGTACCATAATGAACAGCAGTAGCTTTGTTGTACAAAGGCACAGATTTATGTTCACCAGCCGTAGTAGTAGTGAAGCAATGAGTTGCATGTGCCCCAGCGGCTGTGATGGAGTCCATATCAATAACTTTAATAATGCCATCTTTTGTAGCACCTACACGGATTTTCCATTCACGAGCATGACGTGTAGTGGAGCAAGTTTGTGCTTCTGTACGATCGTATAAAAGATAACAAGGTTTTTTCAATGTCCACGCTACGAAAGCTGTCATAATTTCTGTACAAGCTGTTTGTTTAGAACCGAAGCCACCACCAATACGAGGCTTAATTACACGGACTTTTGTAGCCGGAATACCGAGTGCACGAGCGATGTGACGGCGTACATGGAATACGATTTGCGTAGAGGATACAATAACTACACGACCTAGCGCATCTATATATCCAAAGCTTTGGAATGGTTCCATCGCTGTTTGGCGTGTGGCCTGGTCAAAGTATGTACCTTCTGCCACGTAATCACATTTAGCAAGTTCCGCTTCAATATCGCCCACGCGCTTATGGTAAGATACGCAAATATTGCGTTTGTAATCTTGACCTACAGGGATATTGTTGTGAATATCGTCTTCAGGATGCACTATAGTTTCATGATCGATAGCTGTATGCATATCAAGCACAGGTTTTTGTACTTCGTACTCAACCTTGATAAGTGGCATAGCTTTTAATGCGGTAGCCTCATCTTTAGCTACTACAAGAGCTACTTCATCACCAACGTAGCGAACTACAGGATCTAAGATAAGCGCATCATAAGCGGATGGCTCTGGATATGTTTGACCAGCCAATGTGAATCGCGTATTAGGCACATCTTCATAAGTAAAAATAGCTTCTATGCCAGGGATCAATTTAGCTTTAGATGTATCAATAGATTTGATGCGCGCTTGGGCATGAGGGCTACGAAGAACCTTAATAACGAGTGCATCTTTAGGAACAAAATCGCCTGTATAAGACGGCTTACCCGTCAAAATACCTTTGTAGTCAACTTTGTCATAAGATTTACCAATGTGCTTTTTCATTATAGGCCTCCTTCTAAGAATTTACGAACCCCTCGAAGTTGTGCTTCATAGCCAGTACAACGGCATAGGTTACCAATGAGGTACTCCCGAATTTCATCATCGCTAGCCTTTGGATTTTTACGTTTCAAATTGATAGCACTCATCATCATGCCAGTCGTACAGAAACCACATTGGTCACCACCCTCACTAGCGATACAGTCTGCCAATAATTCAGCTTCCTCTTGTAAGCCTTCTAATGTAGTAATCTTATGACCTGGTGCACGGAAGGAAGGATACGCACAAGACAAGATGATTTCATCATCTACCCATACAGTACAAAGACCACAGTTTGTTGTATCACAGCCACAACGTACGCTATAATAACCAAGGTTACGCAATGTGTCTAACAACATTTCATCAGTTGGCACATTAACCGTTACATTTTTATTATTAATATTAAGTACGAGTTCCATTATTGTGCCACCTCCTTAGCTAAGCGTTGAACCATTGCTTTTACCATCTCCATGCGGTATTCTTTGGACGCATGGGAATTAGATTGATAAACTAGCTCTTCAGATGCCAATTGACCTGCTTCTTTTGCTGCAGACAATCCTTTTTCTGAAAGTAAAGCACTTGCTTTTTCTGCTAATTGAGGTGTACCAGGTCTTGTGCCGATGTATAATTCAACGCCTTTTTCGTCATGGCGAAGAGCACCTGTTAATAATGGGAAGTCGCCACGAGAGATGCGAAGAGCTTCAACAGCTACAGGTACATCTACTTTAGGGATGCGAATTTCCACGAGAATATCACGTTCTCTATATTTCATATAGTCTTGCATGGACATACGACCACCTTTAAAGGTTACGATGTCTGCATGTACTGCCAATAAAGCAGGAATGATATCTGAGAAGCCAAATTTACTTGCTACAGAACCGCCCATGGTAGCAGTATTTCTAAATTGAACACCAAGGATCTCCTTAACGCCTTTAACTACGGCTCCGCCACAGAATTGTTGTAATGGCTGAAAACGTTCCACATCTCCTTGTGTCGCCATAGCGCCAATTACAAACTCCTTATCTTCTTCACGAACATAACGCAAATCAAGGCCTGCCATATCAATCACTGATGGCCAAGTACGTCGTCCTAGACGCAGCCAACAGCCTCCCGCTAGCATAGGAGCAGTTTTGTTCTTTGTGGCTAATTCATAAGCCTCTTCCACCGTCTTCGGTTGTAATACTTTCATAAATGCTAACATAATCTGTCCTCTCAATGGTATACTAATACTAACAGAATTACGGTGCTAACTATAAAAATACAGTTATCACCAAACTACAAACATAATAAAGATCTATAGAATCTCACGCATTTCTTATACTTTTATTTTACCAATTATTTACCACTAAATCTACGATGAAAGATATAAATTTACAGGGAATTTGCAAAGAATTACATATTTATGAATTTGGAATTGCCTCATGGCCACTGCCTGAACAAGCCAGAACTATTTTATTTGAAAGCAACCCATGCCCCTTCACTACGGCAGATGTAGAAGCAAGGCTACTAGGAACGAAGCAATTTATACCGAAAAGTGCCATCGTTTGTCTATTTCCATACCATGTAGAACACAAAGACCAATCCAATCTATCTCGCTATACATGGTCTACAGATTATCACCTAATCATTAATGAATATTTAGAACGTCTTATTGAAAGATTACAAATAATTGATGACTCGGCTCAGTTCTCCATTCATTGCGATACCTCTCCTTTAGCCGATCGGTACATGGCCTACTTGGCAGGTCTCGGCTTTTATGGAAAGAACAACTGTTTTATCAGTCCTAAGTGGGGATCTTATGTCGTTATTGGCACAATTTTAACAACACTAGAGCTCGAGCCAAATGCCCCCCTTGAGCAGTCCTGCATGGGATGCAATCGTTGTATTACAGCGTGCTTAGGTCAATGTTTAGGCCATGACGATTTTAAATACGACACTTGTAAAAGCTTCTTGACGCAGAAAAAAGGAGAGCTCACTGATGAAGAGGAAAATATCCTCGCTAAAACTCCACTCGTATTTGGTTGTGATGTATGCCAAGAGGTGTGTCCTCACAATAAAGATATTCCAACTACGCCTATCCCTGAATTTCAACAGATAGAGCCGTATGTCAATATAGACGAACTAGAAGCACTAACGAACAAAGAATTCAAAGCAAAATACGGCCGTCGAGCCTTCTCGTGGCGAGGTAAAAAAATACTAATGAGAAATCAAGAGATTATAGATAGGAAAAGTAAACTATAATATTCAATAAGGGATAATAATTAACAAATACGCTTATAATAATTATTATTAAACAAACTAACAAAAATTTGATAAAGCATTAGCAACATAATCTACAAATTTTTAGAATCAAAAAGAGACGGCCAAAATGAACTACACCCTCAAAATTGTGTCCAATTTTGGGGGTGCAGTTCAAGAAGTCATCTCTTTTAGTAATTATTTAATTTCATAATAGTTCAACTCATCCAAACTCTTACCAAGAGCAGGGATATATATTTCAAGAAACATATCTACCTCAGGCATATTTAGATTTTTCAACTTAGCTAAGATAGAGTCATGTGCCTCTTTAAACTCATCATTTCCTGCCTTGAGCTCTTTGACGCATTTCATATAGGCTGAAATTATATCGGCAGCCTTAACGAGAGGCCATTCTGGACTAGCCTCTGCATCAACAAGTATAGGCTTATAAACAGATTGTAACCGGTCTGGCAAGGTTGATAGCATTTTTTCTTGCGCCAAAGTTTCAACCTCACCATACAGTTCCCGCAACTTTGGATCAAAATACTTGATTGGTGTCGGCATATCTCCTGTAAAGATTTCGCTCACCTCATGATACATAGCTATGACAGCTACCTTATTGATATCTACATTCCCACCGAAGTATTCATTTTTTATGGCCCCTAAGTTGTGCGCTACCATAGCCACTTCAAGGCTATGTTCTTGAATATTTTCTATTTCCGTATTTCGCATGAGGCTCCATCGATTGATAAAGCGCATGCGTTTTAAAAATGCAAAAAATGAACTCATATGTCCCCCATTACACAATAGGTCCTTAAATTACCCCACGGAGTTTAAATCCATAATCAAGGAATTGTACAGCTTCTTCCCAACGATTATCATCATTAAGCATAACTACAATCATAGTATGGCCCTTCCGTGTGGCAGACGCAATCAAACATTCTCCTGCTGCATTTGTAAAACCTGTTTTCAAGCCATTTGCACCTGGATATTTATTGCGAATAAAATGGTTTGTAGTACGAATTGTTTCTGGTGCACGGTTTTGATACGGCACCTTGTAATAATCATTAGCAACCTTGTCACGGAACATTTGGTATTTCATGCCGTACGCTGCAATCATCGCTAAATCACGAGCCGTAGAATGGTGACCCTTTTGTGTTAATCCATGAGGGTTCAAGAACACACTATTCTTTGCACCCGCTTTTGCAGCAATGCGAGTCATATCCTTAGCAAATTTATCTACAGAACCACTTACATTTTCGGCTACTACAACGGCCGCATCATTACCACTAGCAACCATCATACCTTCAAGAACACCTTCCAATGTAATCTGATCCCCTACGCGAACTCCAAGGTTTGATTCTTCCATGCGCGTTGCATAGCTACTTATCGTAGCTAATTCATCAAGCTGTGTGCCCTTTAGTTCTAAAGCAGTTAACAAGGTAACCATTTTCGTAGTACTAGCTGGATGCATCCACTTATCTGGATTCTTTGCAAATAAAATTTCTTTTGTGTCCGCATCAATGAGGACCACGGCCTCACCAACAGTAGATGGCGGAGCAAAGTATTTAGCATGAGCAATACCATAACTTGCAAATACGGTAGCCATAAACGCCATGACCAATGCTAGTCGCTTACAAACTATATAAATATTCGTTGTTAAAAATGTCATCTCTCTCTTTCTACCTTTCAGTATCTTGACTTTCAAGATTATCTTCTATTACTGCATTTGTAGCAGTCGCTTTTTTCTTTGTCCCTTTAATTTCACCAGTCGATGTATCTACATTTTGGATATATACCACACGTTGAGGATATGGAATATCAATACCGTATTTATCAAAGGCATCTTTCACATCAGACATGATACTGTACTGGACATCTAGGAAGTCTTTAGACTTAACACGGGCATAAGCAGCGATGCGTACAGAATTATCTCCAAATTCAGAGATACCAATTTCCATATTCTTGGGATTGAGGACACGTTTATCAGCAGCAAAAATTTTTTTTAAGATTTTTATTGCTTCATGATGATCATTATTATAGCCAATATCAAACACAAATGGGATAACCCTTTCAGTTGTATAGGCTATATTAGTTACAGCTTGAGATGTAAGGAGGGAATTGGGTATGTATACATTCTTTTGATCTTTAGTAGTGATAACAGTATACATAAATTGAATTGATTTAACACTACCTACAGTATCTCCAACTTGAATAACATGACCTGCTCTAAAAGGCTTAAATATAAGAATTAATAATCCTGATGCCAAGTTAGATAAGTTACTTTGTAAGGCTAACCCAATACCTAAACCAAAGGCACCAAAAGCAGCTACAAAGGAAGTCGTAGGCACACCAATTTGATTTAAGCAAATCAATATTAACCCTACAAGTAGGGCATAATTAATAATCTGAGTGATAAAACTCATCGCTGCAGAGTCATAAGAAGCCTTAGTCATAATACGTACAGCAAAGGTTTTCACCCATGAAATAGCATAACGCCCTACCCAAAATATAATAAGAGCCAATAATATATTACCAGCTTGTGAAAAGAACCAATCGCGAATATGAACTAATACATTAGCATCTTTAAACAGTATTTCTGAAGCGGCATAAAATACATCGCCCATTTTAAACCTCCATTAATATAACTATATATAGATTAAGAACATCTATAAATATAGGTACCATAAACATATATGCTATAATTTAATAAGTGTATTTTACAACAACATAATAAAGTTATTATATCGTTATATTCTATATATAACAATCAAAAACTAGGGAGACTTACATGTTCAAAAATCTATACGAAGCACCCCAAGAACTCGCTACTGGAGGCTATGTAACTAGAGAGTTACACTCCGTCACGATACACTTTGACGATATCCACTATTCTCTTTCGAGCGGACAATTAAATGGTGGCTATCACCATACTCTAGCGGTACGCAACCAGCAGCTAACATATCAAATCGAAACAGAAAAAGATTTACCCGGTGGCTCTGTAGCCGATTATTTAGCTCAAGAATTTGAGCACATTGATACACCTGTTCATTTTAGTACAGCCCTCCTCACGTCTGCCACAATGCATCTACACGCCTATGCCAAAGTCGAAGAACATGATACTATCGTAGAAACTATCGTGACTGCAGGCTATGAAAAAACGGCACATCGCGCAGGTACAGGTTATTGTTATGAAGAGCGTGATGGAGACTTCATAGTACCAGGCACAATTAATATCCTCGTATTTACAAATAAAGCTTTAACAGATAGCGCTATGGTAAAAGCTATCATGACGATTACCGAGGCTAAAACCGCAGCCCTACAAGATTGGAATGTTGAAAGCGTACGTCTCCATCCGTTTATTAATGAAGATATTCCTGACGCAATTACGAAAGAACGCAAAACATCTGCCACAGGTACCTCTACAGATGGTATCGTTCTCACCATCGATACAAATGGAGATATCTTAACCGATGCTGGCTCCTTCTCACTATTTGGAGACACTTTAGCCAAGGCCGTCTATGTAGGCGTACAAAGAGCACTAGAAAATGCTATTGGAGCTGAATAATCCTATCTTGTGATATCCAAAAACATCTAGAATGCCCCCAAATTATCATTCAACACCCCACTCATATATGAAAAATATAATATAAATGAAAAACCGCACATCCTAGGCGATCGGAATGTGCGGTTTATTGCATATAAAACTGTTACATGTAGTATAATTCTTGAAAATGAATATCAAATTAAATTTTGAGATATTTTCTCAACTTTTTATTAAATTAATTATTAGATCAAAGAATCATTATGTTCCATGAATATTATGTGCTTTTAATAATCATAGAAGAATTGTTGTAACTTTTTAAGATTTTTAGTTTTTGTAAGCCCTAGCATCAATAAAATACGCGCTTTTTGTGGACTTAAAGTATCACATACTAGATAGTTTGCCAGTGCATCTTGTGGCACTGCAGATACCATACCACTACCGGTACGAGAAGCACGTACCGTTGGAAACTTTGTATTCTGTGTGATTTGACGTACGTTTTGTGGGATTGTACCATGACCAAGACCTGTTAAGATTAAACCGTCAGGATTTGTAGCAACTACACTCATAGGCACCATATCATCCATACCACCATAGCAGGTCATTATAACTACACGAGGTAACTCAGACAATTTACTCACATCAAATACAGAGTCTTGAGTATGACGTCGAGTAGACACTTTATAATAGTGGGCAACACCATCTTGTACAATACCAAGATGCCCCACTAATGGACTATCAAAAGTCGCTACATTAGTAGTGTTGCATTTAGATACATCCCTTGCCCCATCAATGTAGCCATTTAATACGACTATCACACCTTTACCTACAGACGATGGTGTTCTCGCTACTTGGATAGCTTGCAATAAATTAATTGGCCCATCTGCACTAATAGCACCTGCGGGTCTCATAGATCCAGTAATAACAATTGGCTTGTCTGTATGAACTGTCAGATTCAGAAAATATGCCGTCTCCTCCATGCTATCTGTGCCATGAGTAATAACAACACCACCGATATCATCTCGATTAACCAATTTTTGCACCAACTTAGAAAGTTCTAACCAGTGATTTACGGTAATATCGGAGCTTTCAATATTACTAAACTGAGTATATGTATAAGGACCATACGGTTTTGTACCAGGTACGGAGACTAAGATTTCGTCAAGTCCTAACACCCCTGCCGTATAGCCTGTTAAATCAGTATTTGAAGTACCTTTTCCTGCAATAGTTCCTCCAGTACCAATCAAAGCGATTTTTGTATCCATATTACCTCCACTATAAAACTATAAAATAATTATTGTTATTAAATTTAAACTAAGTACGATTCAATAAGGCTGGTCAATAATGGCCAGCCTTATTATGTTCTAAAAAATTATTTTATCTTATTTTATGGCTTCGCCCCTATAGATTCATGGATTCATCTCTATAAATCGAGATTTCCGCCTTATCAATTAAAGCTTTGGGTCAAATGATGGCATCAACTCTAATTTATGCTTATTAATTCGATTCAGATAGTCGATTCGCTCTTTTGTTATCTGATCTTCAATTTCCCCAGTTCTAATATAATGATCCAATACAGCATAGGTAAATCCTAACTTATCCTCATCGGACTGACCACTGAGACCATCACTTGGCACCTTATCAACTAGGTGCAATGGAATATCAAGAAGTTTTCCTATTTGACGAACTTCTTCTACTACTAGTTGTGCGAGAGGGCTAAAATCACCTGCACTATCTCCGTATTTTGTAGAGTATCCTACGTAGTCTTCAGATCCATTACAAGTATTTGCTATACGAGCACCATTTGGTAAATTTTGCCCTACTGCATAGAGCGTTGTCATTCGAAGTCGAGGCGGTGTATTGATAATTGCATCCTTGGCTAAATCAGTTCTCCCCGTTACAACATCATATCCCTTAGCTTGAACGATAGCATGAGTTAGCGCCTCATAGGCAGCACCAATGTTAACTGTCATGTGAGGAATTCCTAAATGATTCACCACTGCCTGAGCATCATCAATATCGGATTGCACTCCATTTGGCATAAGAACACCAACTACGCGATCTGCACCAAGAGCTTCTTTGCAAAGAGCTGCCACGATAGTAGAATCCTTACCACCTGAAATACCGACTACAGCACTACAGTTAGGACCGTTTTGACTAAAATAATCTCTAATCCATTGAATAAGGGCATTCTTTGTAGATTGTGGATTTTCTAACATAGCCCCTCCTATTTTTTTCGATAAATACGGTTCAATAAATCCATCTTCAATTGATAGTAGCTAGGGCTCATATCAAGATAATGACGATGTGGATTTTCAAAGCGTTGTTCTTCGGGCCAAATTTCATTAGATAATTGTTTCTGTACATATTCTCGAATTTCCTCTAAGGTTGGCAGATTTACAACAAGTTTACCATCCTTGATAACGAGTTGTTTCATTTCTTTAAAGGTACAGTTTTCAAAATATAATTCACGCCAAGGTTGCTCAGGATCGATATAACGATATGGTTCCTCTGTATCGGGTACCTCTCGCAACAATGTTAATAGATCTGCAATCGCACGACCTTTATCATTATAAACACGATATACCTTTTTTAAACCTGGATTAGTAATTTTTTCAACACTTTCAGAAATCTTGATACGCGGTTCCCACATACCATCTTTCTCGATGCTAGCAATCTTATATACCGCACCAAATACGGGGTCACTTTTAGAGGTAATGAGGCGTTCCCCTACACCAAAAATATCAATAGGCCCACCTTGTATTAGCAAAGAAGTGATTGTATACTCATCTAGACTATTAGATGCCATGATTTTACAATCCTCTAAACCTGCATCATCTAGCATGCGCCGTGCTTTTTTAGCCAAATACGCAAGGTCACCAGAATCTAGGCGAATTCCTTTTAAGCGTTTACCCATTGGCTCCAATACATCCTTTGCTACCTTAATAGCATTAGGCACGCCAGAATTTAACACATCATAAGTATCAACGAGGAATACTGCATTATCTGGATACACTTCGGCATAGGCTTTGAAAGCATCATATTCAGAGCCATAGTACATAACCCAGCTGTGTGCCATGGTCCCACTGACAGGAATACCAAATTGTTGACCCGCTAAAACCGTTGCAGTAGACTGAACACCGCCAATATAAGCGGCTCTTGCGCCATATACGGCAGCGTCTACATTATGTGCACGGCGAGCACCAAAGTCAGCCACAATACGACCATCCGCAGCGCGAACAATGCGATTAGCTTTTGTGGCAATAAGAGATTGATGGTTCATCATAGTAAGCACTGCAGTTTCTATGATTTGTGCATCTATGAGAGGTGCCACAATTGTAATAACAGGTTCATTAGGATAGATGATAGAACCTTCTGGAAAGGCATATACATCACCGGTAAAAGAGAAATCTTTTAGATATGCTAAAAATTCTTCACTAAAAATACCCTGACTCCGTAAATAAGAGATATCACTTTCATCAAAGTGTAGATTTAAAATGTACTCAACGATTTGTTCGAGACCACCAAAAATAGCAAAACCGCCCTTGTCTGGATTACGTCTAAAGAAAACATCAAATGCGACGCGATCCACATTTTTTAATTTTGTAAAGTAGCCATGTGCCATAGTCATCTCATAAAAATCCATAAGCATGCTAATATTGCGGCTTTCATGTTGCATTGGTTCACCAACCTTCTAAGATCTATAGAATTTAGATAATTGTCATTCGTTATTCGTATACCCTCATTATACAATATTATTCCTATATAGCTAGCACCTAGCATAAGCTATCCTAATAATCCTTATTGTGATATAACTATATATATAGTAATAATTTATATATTTCATGTGTATGTATGAAAGAACCTACTATAAGTTGTAAAACAAGCGACCATTACGATAAAGTATTTCATTTTATATTGTTTTAAAAGCTTTCAATAATACATACATGTCTATTCTACATGAGAATGAAAGGTGCCATTATGGAAACAATCGTTCAAGCAAAACGCGTTTTAGAAATTTTTAAAGAAATGAGCCAAATTCCACGTGAGTCCGGCAATGAAAAAGGAATCAGCGATTACATCGTGAACTTTGCCAAAAATTTAGGTCTTGAAGTTCATCAAGACGAAATCTTTAATGTAGTTATAAAAAAAGCTGCATCTCCAGGTTATGAAAACCGTCCATCCATCATTTTACAAGGCCATATTGATATGGTTTGTGTTAAAGACCATGACTCTAACCACGACTTCTCTAAAGATCCAATCGCCAACATCATCGAAGGCGATTGGATGCACGCAGACCATACAACGTTAGGTGCTGATAATGGCATGGGAGCTGCTATGATGCTTGCTCTCCTTGAAGATGAAAACCAACAACATGGTCCAATGCAATTATTATTCACTACCAACGAAGAAACTGGTATGGATGGTGCCTTTGCCATTAAAGAAGGCCAAGTAACTGGTGACTACTTACTCAACCTAGATACAGAGGTAGAACATGACTTCACCGTTAGTTGTGCTGGCGGTTGCCACGTACATGTAAAAACTCCATTGTTACGCGATAACAATCAACCAGGCTATGATGCGGGCTTATCCATTACAGTAACCGGCCTCAAGGGGGGGCACTCCGGCATCGAAATCAACGAGCAACGAGCCAATGCAAACCAAGTGCTAACCCGTGTGCTCTATGATATTCAACAGCAATATCCTATTAGTTTAGCGTTCTTCGAAGGTGGCGTAAAACATAATGCAATCCCGTCTAAGGCAGTAGCCGTATTATCTGTACGTTCTGAAGATGTGGCAGCCATTAAAACATTACTCGCATACCAAGAAAAACAATATCAACACGAATATAGCGTACAGGATCCAGGACTTACATTCGTAGTTGAAGATGTTCCTACTCCTGAAATAGTATATGCAGAAGACACAACAGAAGCACTTATTACATATATCTATCTTGCACAAGATGGGGTTCATTCTGTAAGTAAGTCTATCCTAAACCTTGTAGAAACATCTAATAATATTGCTATCGTACGTGAAAATCAACATACCATTGAAATACTCATTTCTATTCGTAGTTCCAATAGCAATAGTCTTGAATTCTTAACTAAAAAAATGATGCTTCTTGCAAAAGCACTTGGCGTAGCCGCAGAGCGTACAGGTGGATATCCAGCATGGGAATACGACAAAGGCTCAAAATTGGAAGAACAAGCGATTTCCTTGCATAACGAAATGTTCAATACACCAGCTAATGTAAATGCCATCCACGCAGGCCTCGAATGTGGTTTATTAAAAGGCGTATTACCAAATACACAGATGATTAGCTTTGGGCCTACTATCGTAAGTCCTCATACACCAACAGAACGCGTTCATTTACCTTCTGTTGAAAATGTATATGTGTACCTCAAAGCATTATTAGCAAAATTACAATAAAATAAATAATTACTATATTTTTGATGTATAATTTGTTATACTATAAGCAAATAGCACATCAAATTACGAGATCCATGTAATAATGACTCTCCAACCCTCCTACAAGTAATTCAGCCAATCTCTCCAACTGAATTATCTTGTAGGAGGGATTTTTTTATAAAAATTTCTCAACTATACAAATAAATATTTATTCACATGGGAGTATTCCTTCATATGTGAACAACATGTAATGCATCATTTTATTTATAAATAATTATGAATATCAACTACATGTGTCAGTATACTCATATATAGTATATAACCTATAAATTTCAGAGAAGACTGTTAAACTCTGAGGAACTTGCTAGTCTCCATATACCCCATAGAGTATTTTCTGTGTTATCCTATAGGTGTATACTGTGTTTACATTACGCAGGAGGTATATATGATTCCAATAGTTATTATATCCGGATTTCTAGGTTCTGGAAAAACAACATTATTACAACATATATTAAAAGAACATACATCGAAAGATAAAATTCTTATTATAGAAAACGATTTTGGTGAAACTAGCCTTGATGCGACTAATCTTGCAAAAACAGGGGCTACAGTCCGCGAAGTAACCTCTGGCTGTATTTGTTGTAGCTTACAAGGAAATTTCCAGCAAGCACTACTTGATATTCTCCAAAATTACAAAATCGATATGATCTACATCGAGCCATCAGGTGTTAGCAAGCTTAGTGAAATCATCCATACTTGTAACGACGAGGACATTGCAAAATCTGCTTACGTTCACGCATCGATAACGACTGTCGATGCTATGCAAGCACCAATGTTTATCAAAAATTTTGGTCTTTTCTTCAAGGATCAAATCACTCATAGTGATGCGATTTTTTTGAGCCATACAGAAGATATTCAACAAACAAGCATTACGAAACGTATGATTCGTGACCTCGCGCCACATACACCAATCCATGAAGAAGCATGGGATACCATCAGTTTGCGTGATTACATCAAGCGCCTGTATCATTGTCATGATGATCACTGTTTGCACGATGAACATTTATTTATGAGTCATACCTTTAAGGATTTACGTACTCTCAGTCTCGCACAGTGGAAAACCATTTTAGAAGGCATGCCTGATACAGTGCTTCGTGCCAAAGGGATTGTACCTACTACAGAAGGCCCACACGAACTCCAGTACGGCACACATTATTGTTCGCTTTCACCTAGTGAAACTAATGACTATAGTTTAGTCGTTATCGGAACAGATTTTAATGTACCAATGGTACATAACGAAGTGTGTCAATCATGATTCCTGTTTATATCGTTACAGGGTTTATTGGATCCGGTAAAAGCACGTTCATAAACAAACAATTACAATACCGAAAAAAGCTAGGCGGTACCGCAATAATTAGCGCCGAAGAAGGCAGTGAGCCTCTTATTAAAGAGCCCTTACAACTCAATGCGGATGAACTCAGTGCCATCATTCCTAGCGATATCAAGTCTTACGAGTTGATAGCCTGTAAAATTGCGGATTATTTAAAACGACTACAGCCAAAAGAGCTATGGATTGAGTGGAATGGCATGGTAAGCTTTCATCAACTAGAAGCCTTACTATATAGCGATATATTAAGCCACCTGGTACAAATAGAAAAGGTGTTATATATTTGTACCGATCAATTTGTTTCAACCATACTCCCTGGCTTAGGTAATGACGTAATGAGTCAATTATACAGCGCAGATTGTATCATCACAGAATCCGATACACATCACGCTTTATTGCGCACCTACAACGGAGAAGCTAAAATTGTAACTACTCCCACCCCTGAAAAAGTGGAGCAGCTGTGCCGAAATTCTACATGGGGACTCATTCCCAATCTATTAGTTATTGGTGTTACAACTTATATACTGTTGGTCACAGCTTTTCGCCATGACATCCCCTATTCTATCCACCAATGCTTCGCTATAATCACGGGTCTCATCATCGAAGCCATTCCATTCCTATTGCTAGGCACGGTAGGCTCAACGATTATTCGTTATTTCGTGCCACAACGAGTGCTATTGAAACTTTTAGGTGACCATTCTTGGAAAAGCTATGGAGCTGCCATGGTCAGTGGTTTTGCCTTGCCAGTCTGTGACTGCGCCATCATCCCACTATTCAAGGCACTAATAGACAGAGGTATCCCTTTATCGGTAGCCCTTTTATTTATGCTCGCTAGTCCGATTATAAACCCTATCACCATTCTTTCTACTTGGTATGCATTTCCAGACAATCCTATGCTCTCCGTATGGCGTATCGTTTTAGGACTAGTTGTGGCCTTGTTAGTAGCCCTATCATTCCGATTCTGGCCTCCATCCACATCTATATTCAAAGCAAGAGCACCACAGAGTCTTAGCTACGAAGAAATCGTTTTAGAAACAACTAAAACTAAATATATTGATAAAAAAAGATTGTTAATCCATATGGAACAAGAGTTTTCTCAACTCTTATTCTATTTCTCCATGGCGGCAACTGTACTATCTATAGTTCAAGTGTATGGCAAGCCTTGGCTTCTCAATGCAGGATTAACCTTGCCAGAATTTACAGCCATTCCAATTTTGCTGATGTTAGCATTCTTCTTCTCAGTCTGCTCTACATCAGATGCTATCATCGGTAAATCCTTGAGCACTTTATTTCCTATTAGCTCCGTAATGGGCTTCCTCATCTTGGGTCCGATGCTAGATATCAAAAACGTGTATATATTAAAACAATATATGCCTACCTCATTTATCATACGATTAAGTATAACGATTGCCGTTATGTCCTACATAGCAGCATTAGTATTCAAATTTTTTCTTAGCTAGTTTACAAATTTTTACTTAGTTAGTAGGCAAATTCTTACTTAACTACTTTCCAATTCACAATTACTCATTAAATTAACGAGCTACTATTTGTAATTCAGTATAATCATTACATCTTATAGTGTAATATATCTTAATTTTAAGATAATTATTATCTCAGTTCTTAATTGATTAAAAGGAGATGATTTCATGACATTAGGACTGAAAGATCGCTTTTCTATCGTGAAAGGTCTATTGTATCTCACCTTAGGTATCTGCTGTATTTACCTCATTGTGACAGGTCGTTATTTAAACTATATTGCACCACGTTATGAACTTTTACTAGGTATTAGTGGCGTTGCCCTTATTTTAGGAGGTCTAGCGACGATCATTTGGGCGCCTTCAAAATACTACAAGCATAACTGGAAGTCTATCGTTCCGATTATTATTCCCATTATGTTGCTCATCATTCCTCCCGTTCTTGTACCATCAACAGGCGTTCATGGTGCCGCTCGCGTAAACGATGATACTAACAATTTCGACTTTACAAACGATGCTATTGGAGAGGTTGTCACCGTTAACAGTGAAAGTAAAGAGCCAGGGATTTCCAAGGACAAAAAAGAAATCGTTTTGAACTCAGATAATTTCTATCAAACTATTGTTAAGGTTGGATCTAATGTTGATCAATATAAAGACTACACAGTTTATATGACAGGCTATGTAAACCGCGAAGATAATACATTAAAATCTAACGAATTTACGATTTCTCGTATGGCTATGGCTTGTTGTATTGCTGACGTTGCCCCTATTGGCATGACAGCCTATAAAACAGATGGTGATAGCTTACAAAATGAACAATGGGTATCGATTGAAGGTAAGGTTTCTACGCGAGACTTCCACGGTCGTAAACAACCATATGTAGAGATTACAAAAATCAAATCTGCAGAACCTATATTAGGCTATGTATACCCTTAAGAATTACATAAAAAACGAGGCTTAACGCCTCGTTTTTAATAGGAATGATTCTGTTGAATAAAATAATAACGTATATTTCATAGTTCAATGTCTATATGAATCTACAAAAGATTGATGCCTTATAATAGTTATTATATTTATTCTTGTTATTATAATTATAATAATTATTAAAATGTTCTATTAGTGCTGTAATTCTTTAATAATTCTCTTACCAAGAGATGCTGCTACAGCGCACAAGAAAATATCTGGACCAACGGGGATTAGGAAGCATGTAATAATAACAGCTTCGACACCAATAGGCTTACCTAAATACAGATTCATAATAAAGTATAGGTACACCATGCCAAGACCATATACAATAAATAGATTTAATATGGATCCAGCTAGCAAACGTTTAAACGATAATGTATCCATTGTCTCTGCAATGCGTCCTACTGCATACGCACCAACCATAAAGCCAATTAAATAACCAAAGGTAGGTTGCAAAATATAACTAGGACCACCACCGGACGTAAAAATAGGAACCCCAACAAGACCTAATACAATATAAATGCCAACACTAGCGGCACCTAAACGACTACCTAAAACAATGCCCGCTAATGTAGTAAATAAGATTTGCAATGTAAACGGACAATTCGGTAATGGGACCCGTATGAAAGCACCAACGGCGATTAGCGCCACAAAGAGTGCTGTCATCGTTAACTGACGGGTGGTAATGTGAGTTTGTTTTGATACAGTAGAGCTCATGGTATACCTCCATTCATAACAGACCTAAGCAGGAATTTGTGCTATCAATGGAAAATAAAAATCCAAGATAACACGAAAACAAACTACTAACTATCTAAATTAAAGCACTTGTATTTTTAATTGTCAACTATAATGATTGACTTTTAGTTTACTATATAGTCTAATATTATATATACTATGTTTTTTGTACTTTTTAATTTTGACTATAGCTAATAGTTATTATCAATAGTTTATAATAACTAAAAGATATACTCATCTTCATACAAAAACCATTTAAATTCATCTTATTTTCATATAACAAGATTAAATTATACGTAAGTAGATTGAGTAAAATCTACTTTCACAAAATCGTAACTAAACGAAAATTATAATTTGGTATCAGGAGGCATTGCTTATGAAAAATGTTAAGAAAGTATCCAAAGTACTATGTGCATTTGGCGTTAGTACAGTATTATTAGCAGGTGTAGTTGGTGCAGCTAGCAACCATGGTTACAACAACCATAGCAACTGGAATGGTGTTGGTAGCGTTGTTCCATCCGCACAAGCTAACTATTCTGTTGATTATATGGGCGCTATTACAGTATTCCAACAACAATTCCCTGGCGCTACTGTAAAATCTATTTCCTATGACGCAAAACACAATCCTTACTATGAAGTAGAAGGTTATTATGGCAACCGTGAAGTAGAAATTAAAGTAGACGAAGCATCTGGTCAAATCGTTGGTAAAGAAGTAAAAGGTTACTCCAAAGCTTCTAAAACAATTAACGTTCAAAACATCATCATTCCTGAAGTAGCTGAAACAAAAGCTATGGAAAAAGTTGGTTCTGATTTCCAAACTATGGATTGGACGGTTGAACGTGAAAACGGCAGAGTTGTATATGAATTCGATATGACAACTGGCGGCGGTAAAAATGCTGAAGTAAAAGTAGACGCTACATCCGGTAAAGTTATTAGCGCTAAAGTTAAAAACACAAAATACTAAGATTTTTCTTTCATCAAGTGAAACCCTATCCTAACCCACTTAGATGACACACTACACATATAACACACATACTATACACACTGTATCCTTTGGATACACTCTCTAACACACTCTCAGAGAGCCCGTAACACTAACCACGGGTTCCCTAACATCCTATCTCACACAATAGGAAAACGGTCTGTGCACACACCACAGACCAAACGTTACACACACTATACTCCCTTAAAGGCCTTGGATCATTGAATCCAAGGTCTTTTTATATATCCATTCTATCAAGGTTGTATTACACCTATACAACTTTTTATTCTTATAAAATTAGCACATACTAACAAAAAGACCTCCCAACGGGAGGTCTTTTGTATAAGTTTTATAGGTTTGATAGTTATGTGTTCTATTTCTTAAGCAAAGTTCAGCTTAAGGATGTCATTTGTAAGTTCTGAAAGTTTGATCTATAGTTTTCAAACTAAAGGTGTGAAAGATTAAGCTTTATCTAAAGCTTGTGCTAAGTCTTCGATGATGTCATCTACATTTTCAAGACCGATAGACAAACGAATCATGTCTGGTGTTACCCCAGCAGATTTTTGTTGCTCTTCATTAAGTTGAGCATGAGTTGTAGATGCAGGATGAATAACAAGAGATTTAGCATCTGCTACGTTGGCAAGATTGGAGAAGATTTCCAAAGAATCAACTAGCTTAATACCGGATTCTTTACCACCTTTTACACCGAATGTGAATACAGAGCCAACACCTTTAGGGAAATATTTATCTGCTAACGCTTTATATTTGCTATCTGCTAATTCTGGGTAATTTACCCATGCTACTTTAGGATGTTTGCTTAAGAAATCTACTACTTTACGAGTATTTTCAACATGACGTTCTACGCGCAAGGACAAAGTTTCAACCCCTTGCAAGATTTGCCAAGATGCAAGCGGTGTAATGCATGCACCTGTATCGCGAAGCAATTGAGCGCGAATTTTTACAGTAAATGGAATTGGTAGATCACCATACACTAAACCATTATAGTGTTCATCCCCTTCAGAGAAGCCAGGATATTTACCAGAACCTTTATAATCGAATTTACCAGATTCTACTACTACACCAGCCAATGTTGTACCATGACCACCAAGGTATTTAGTAGCAGAATGTACAACTACGTCAGCACCATGTTCTAATGGACGGAACAAGTATGGAGATGCAAATGTATTATCTACGATTAAGATGATATTGTGTTTGTGTGCAATATCAGCTACTGCTTGTACATCGATAAGATTAATACCAGGGTTACCAATAGATTCGATATAAACGGCTTTAGTCTTTTCATCGATAGCTGCTTCAAATTCTTCCAAATGATCGGGATTTACGAATTTAGTTTGAATCCCCAATCGAGGCAATGTAGCAGTAAACAAATTATAAGTACCACCGTACAATGTGGATGCAGCAACAATATTGTCGCCAGCATCTGCTACATTTAAAATAGAGTACGTAACTGCTGCGGAACCAGATGCTACAGCTATACCGCCTGCGCCACCTTCAAGTTGTGCAACGCGAGCATCCAATACATCGGTTGTAGGATTGCCAAGGCGGGAATAAATGCCACCAGGATTAGTCAACGCAAAACGACCCGCTGCTTCCTCAGCATCTTTAAATACGAAAGATGTAGTTTGATAAATAGGCACCGCACGAGCACCTGTTGGATCCACCGTATGTCCGGCATGTAATTGTAATGTTTCAAATCTGTATTGCTTACTCATTATGATAACTCCTTTATATTAATTATATTTTAAGTTCATTCTTTATACCTAGTATAGTACTATGCTTTAAAAAATATGTCTACTATTTTTTATATGGTCTTCTCCATAACTTTAAACTATGGTGAACAAAGGATGATGAAAACTTTTACCAAAGCCTCTAAAGCAAGCAAAATCATTTTATAAGAAATAAAATCCCCTAATTACTTCCAAAGAACCCGCTCCCTTGAGAGATGTTAGAAGTAATTAGGGGTACATAGTACTAACAATAAATTAAAAATAAGTGCTTAAATTTAGATGTAAGCGCCTAAATTTTTATCCCGTTCAAATTTCATTTTTTGTATTTGTTCAATGATATATGGCGTTTCTTGGTATACATAGTAGTTTAACCAGTTTGTAAATAATAGTGTACTTACAGAGCGCCAGCGCACGATGGGACGTTGTTTCGGATCATTATCCGGGAAGTAGTTTTCAGGAACCGCAATATCCATACCTTTTTTGATATCCCGCACGTACTCACGGTTAAGTGTATCCCAATCGTATTCGGCATGACCAAATACAAAGATATGTTTATTATCTAAACTACGAACGATAGCAGCTCCTGTTGGTTCAGACCCAGCCAAGAGTTCCAAGTCACGATTTTCCTTAATTTGTTGCAACGAAACTGTGGTGTGCCGTGAGTGTGGCATCCAAAACTTTTCATCAAATCCACGCATGAGCACTGGTCGATCATTATAAATATCGTGTTCGTAAACACCAAATAATTTCTCATCCATAATCGATTTATTAATGCCAAAGTGATGATATAAGCCAGCTTGAGCACCCCAACAGATATAGAACGTAGAGTATACATGCTCTTCGCCCCAGTTCATGATTTCTACGAGTTCAGACCAATAGTCTACCTCTTCAAAAGGCATTAACTCTACAGGAGCACCGGTAATAATCATACCGTCAAAAAACTGGTCTTTTACTTCATCAAAGGTGCGGTAGAAGGTTTCTAAATATTGTTCATCTGTATTTTTAGCCTTACGAGATGCAGTATGTAACAAAGTTAAATTAACTTGCAATGGACTATTACTGAGAGCACGCAAAATTTGCGTTTCCGTCACTTCTTTAGTAGGCATCAAATTGACAAGCAAAATTTGCAAAGGTCGGATTTGTTGATTTTCCGCCCGTTCAGTATCCATAACGAAAATATTCTCTTGAGCTAATTTCGTTATGGCCGGTAAATTTTTTATTACTTTAATAGGCATAGTGTCACCTCTACATATTCTACAATTTGATAACCTAATCTAATTAAAAGCCTTTAGCCTCATAGGCACGACGCCAAGCTTCGAGCCCTTCTTCCAAGATTTTACGAGGACAAGCTACATTAATGCGTTCAAAGTCCTCCCCATCGACGCCAAACATAGAACCTGTATCGAGCCATAGCTTGGCATCATTGATGATCCATTCGTCTCGCTCTTTAGGGCTAAGCGGCAGTTGAGAGCAGTCCAGCCACATGAGATATGTCCCTTCAGGACGATATACACGAATCTTTGGCATATATTTTGCTACATAGTCAATGGTGAATTGAATATTGTCTTGAATATATTCTTTTAATTCATCAAGCCAAGGAGCCCCGACTTTGTAGGCTCCTTCACAGCCCACAATCCCCATCGTATTTAACTGGCTATAGCCAGTACGGTCAATTTCTTTTATAAAACGACGGCGTAAGGAATCATTTGGAATGAAAATATTACTTACTTGTAAGCCTGCTATGTTAAAAGTCTTGCTAGGCGCTGTACATACAATGCAATGCTCTGCATAGCTTTCACCTAGGTCGGCAAAGACCTTATGAGTATGCCCTTTCCAAACAAAGTCAGCGTGGATTTCATCACTTACGATGAGTACATTGTGTTTAATACAAATGTCGCCGAGGCGTTTCAACTCGTCCTCAGTCCACACGCGCCCTACTGGATTGTGCGGATTACACAAGAGGAATAATGTTACATTCTCCTCGATAATTGCACGCTCGATGCCTTCAAAGTCGATAGTGTATTTTTCGTCGCCTTTGACGAGCGGCACATTGATAAGACGACGATCGTTGTCGTCGATAACCATACTAAATGGGTAGTACACAGGTTGATTAATGAGCACCCCTTCGCCAACCTCGGTAAAAGCACGAACCGCCATCGCTAAAGCAAATACGATACCAGGCGTTTTAACAAGCCATTTTTGTTCTGGCGTCCAGTTAAAGCGCGTAGCAAACCAATTCTCCAACACTTCAAAGTATTCATCATCAGACTCTGTATAGCCGAAAACACCATGCTTAACACGATCCAATAAGATTTGTTTTAACTCAAGGGGAATTTCAAAATCCATATCCGCTACCCAGAATGGCAACACATCCGCAGGTTTACCGCGCTTTACAGCAAAGTCGTATTTCAATGATTTTGTATGAGTTCTATCTACTATTTGATCAAAATTATATTGTCCCATAGGAACTCCTTTATTTATTGAAAGCTTGTTCCAAGTCCGCAATCAAATCATCAGTATCTTCAATACCTACAGAGAGACGCAATAAGCGACGTGTAATACCTTTACGCTCTGCATCTTCAGGTTTTAAATCTGGATGTGTTTGCGTCACAGGATACGTCAACAGGGACTCTGTACCACCAAGACTTTCAGCAAATTGAATTAGTTCAATGCCTTCCAATACGGTTTTAGCCGTTTCTTCACTGTCTACTTCGAAGGATAACATGCCACCAAATCCAGTTGTTTGAGCTTTATTGATTTCATAACCTGGATGTTCTGGAAGACCTGGGAACAATACTTTAGTAACATTAGGTTGTGTCTTTAGCCATTCAGCAAGAGCAATCGCATTCTTTTGGTGTTGCTCCATACGAAGTGCCAATGTTTTTACACCGCGGATTACGAGCCAGCTATCCATGGCGGACAAACAAGCCCCTACAGTTTTGTAAGTTAGACGCAATTTAGCAGCGATTTCCTCATCTTTCACAATAGTGAAACCAGAAATTACATCGTGATGGCCACCGATGAATTTCGTACCGCTATGAACGACAATATCTGCACCCAAAGTCAATGGTTTTTGGAAGTATGGGCTCAAGAATGTATTGTCGATGATTACTAGCGCATTACGTGCATGCGCCAATGCACAGAGTGCACGAATATCGGTAATCTCCATCATAGGATTGGTAGGTGTTTCAATATAAACAGCCTTAGTATTTGGTTTAAAAGCTGCTTTCACCGCATCAAGATCAGAAGTACCAACATATGTAAATTCTATGCCGTTTTTTTCATAAATATTGGTGAACATACGGATAGAACCACCATATAAATCATCACCTAAGATGATATGGTCTCCAGGGGAGAATAGATGGAATACTGCGTCCACTGCGGCCATACCAGAAGAGAATGCTAATGCATCTGTACCTTCTTCAAGATCTGCTATCAATTGTTCCAAACGGTCCCGCGTCGGATTAGACTCACGCGTATATTGGTAACCTGTGGTATCACCCAACTGCGGGTGAGAAAATGTACTAGACATATAAATTGCGGGGGAAATTGCACCAGTATTATCTGGCTTGCCACTGCCGTGAACACATTTTGTATTAAATTTCATTCCATTCAACTCCTCATATTTGTATACAATATGTTAATTATAAGAGTAGAGAATGACTAAGGTCAATAAAAAGGGGCACTCATACATCCTGAGTGCCCCTGAAAAGTCATATCTATTTTGAATGGCTTGTCATAACTCTAAGTTAAGTTGACCTAATTTTTAATGCGTTTTGTAATAAGTAATGACAAAATAATACCTAATGACGAAGTTACCAATTGCGGCCAACTAGATACAAAAAGCATGGTATTTACAATTTTTGGTGGAAATTGGAACAAGGAGAAGAACAAGGAATATCCCCCAAAGAGTACGCCGGCTTTTACCAAAGCCGCCACAATAATAAGTAAAAGCTTTGGCTTATGTTGTAACCAATGTGCCACAAATACATACGCTGTCGTGCCAAGAGCCGTAATCAAAATGAACGGCGGCAATGGTAACATGCCTTGTAAATGTGCTACCACTGGTGCAATCCAAGCAATAACAAGACCATTCTTCCATCCATAGCGCCATGTGGCGAGTACAAAGGTTGCGGACGTAATGGAACCGATGAGGAACATGCTCACCTGATTAGGAATAAAGGGGAAAATGAGGCGCAAGCTTTGCGCCAATAAGGCTACGGCCAACAATAGGCCTGTGCCCGTAATAGACTTTGTAGACATAAGAACCTCCTACTATACGATATAGATTTTACAAGAGGTACCTACCTCACATTTAAAATTAAGCCTCTACAAAATATAGACGTGCTCGATCATATACCCAATTATATACATATGTATAACCTAAAATAGCTAATGTCATAGTTATATCCGTCATAAAAGCCATCCCAAAGGTCATATGCATCATGTACATAATAATTGGCACCGTTGCAATCATAAATAAGCCTTCAAACAACACTGCATGAACCGTGCGAATGATTGGACCTCGTGCTAATCGATCACCTGGTACTAGTTTATCAAAAATCCAGTTAAACACAAAATTCCAAACCATAGCTAGTAAGGAAAAAATAACCATCAATAAAAAAGGCTGCCCCTCATGCGGAACAAACTGCATTACCAAACAACCAATTAAAATACAACCAATCTCATATAAAATTGACTGAACAACACGCTCTGTAGCAGACATAATAATAAACTACCTCCATCAGAAAACTCAAAAAAAGATATTTACTATCATATCAATATTATATTATATTTATTTTCTTAGATTTGTCGAATATTACCATTTTAAAATAAAAAAGCCGCGTTGTATCTACTAAGCGACTTGCCCCTCGAAGTGAGTATTGCCATTTTAAGATAGAAAAAAACGCCATATGTCTATCTAGCGACTTGCCCTCTGAAGTGAGCTATGCCATTTTCGGATATAAGAAAAGCCCCTCGTAGCGTTCTGTAAGCTCGACTTTTTCTGAAGTAAGTATTGCCATTTCAGGATAAAAAGAAGCCGCGTTGTATCTACTAAGCGACTTGCCCCTCGAAGTGAGTATTGTCATTTCAGAATAGAAAGAAGTCGCCATATGTCTGTCCAGCGACTTGCCCTCTGAAGTGAGCATTGCCATTTTAGGATAAAAAGAAGCCGCATTGTATCTACTAAGCGACTTGCCCCTCGAAGTGAGTATTGTCATTTCAGAATAGAAAGAAGCCGCCATATGTCTGTCCAGCGACTTGCAGCGAATGGAGCGCAGAGAGACATATGGCGGCGGAAAGCTATCCTAAAAGTGGCATTACGAACTGAATCCATGGAATCCCCACCACGATAAAGATAGCGAGGTAAATAATTCCAAAGATAGCGCCCAATTTCCAGAATTCAGGACCTTTGTTATAGCCACTAGCAAACCAGATTGGGCTGTGACCAGTACCATACGGTGTGAGGATACCCATAATCCCCATTGGTACTAAAAGAATCAACATAACTTGCGCTGGGTCAACGCCAGGAATTTGAAGAATTAGAGTAGCAAATAAGCCTACCATAGCCGTTACATAAGCAGTGCCAGAAGCAAAGAAGTAACGAAGCAAACAGAATGCTAATAACAAACCTAAAACTGCCATTGTAGGATCTAGAGAAACTAAAGAACCACCTGCAGATTTAGCAAGCCACTCCAAAAAGCCTACATTTTTAAGACCCGCAGCCATAGGTACGAGTGTAGCGAACCAAGTCAAAACATTCCATGCTGGTTTGTTAGCAAGGAAGTCTTGCCATGTCATAATCTTAGTGAAAATCATCAAGATAATAACAATCAAAGCTGTTGTAGTTGGGTTTACTTTAAATGTAGAAGCACCAATCCACAATACAAGAGCCAATACGGAAATCAAGGCCATAAAAATTTCACTGCGTGTCATGGAGCCTAATTTCTTGTACTCATCCTTTGCCCAAGCTGCAATTTCAGGGGAACCTTTCACCTCTGGCTTGCAGAATACATAGGTCAACAATGGAGTGATGATGAACAAAATAAGACCTACTGGCAAAAATGCGAGGAACCATGTGCCCCAGTTTGCCGCCACGATACCAGATTTAGCAGACAATTCAAGAGCCAATGGGTTTGGCGCTTGGCCAGTCAAGAAGATGGAGCTAGATACACATGTAGTTGCCAACGCTACCCAGTTCAAATAGGAACCGATTTTACGAGGATTCTTATCTGGATAGGAGTCAAACATTGGACAAATACTAGATACGATTGGGTAAATCGTACCACCAGAACGAGCCGCATTACTTGGGATGAACGGCGCCAATACAAGGTCCGTAATAGCGATGGCATAACCAAGACCTAAAGAGGACTTGCCAAGCTTTGCTACGAGGAACAAGGCAATACGGCGGCCAAGGCCAGAGTTTTCATAACCGATGCCGATCATGAAAGCGGCAAAGATCAGCCAAACAATGGCATTAGAGAAGCCGCTAAGGCCCCAACTGATAGCTTGTGCATCAGTAATCGCCTTTGCTACACCAGTTGCTTTATCTACAACAGGAGCAGGACCAACCTTAAACAACATAGACACGGTAACAGCAATGATACCGATGAAAGCTGGTGGCATTGGTTCTAAAATCAACCCTACCACGAGGCCAGCGAAAATACTTACGTAAATCCAAGAATTTGCGCTAAGGCCTTCAGGAGCACCGATGAGCCATACAAGAATAGCTACTACAAGCGGTGCGAATAATTTCCAATTCAACTTCATTAGAAACTCTCCTTACTACGTCAAAACAAAAATTACAAAAATTGCCTATACAGTATATCAAATATTTCAATAAGATGATATAAACTCAATCATAATACTTATTAATTGATAATAAACTTTTAGTAATAGCTTTTATAACAATAAAAAGCGATACCCCTTAGAAGTAAAGAATTGAATCTAATTGGTATCGCTATCTATCTATTTTGTAAAAATATTTCAATTGTAATTAGCTTACTAAATTATATTATTCACCTTTTGGTACAAACCATAGGCCGTTGTTATTTTTTTCCATGTAGTCTTTGAATTCTTGAGAATGGTAAGCTGCTACAATGTCTTTTGCCCATTGTGCATCTTTGTTTTTCTCGTTAACTACAACTTGTAACAACCATTGTGGCAATACATCTTCATTTGCCAATGCAGATTTAGGATCGATTTTTGCATTATAGATAATCGCACCAGTAATAACAATGTAATCGAAATCAGTACGTACAGAAGGAATTGTAAGGGATTTCATTTCTGTAAATTTAAGATGTTTAGGATTTTCAATAATATCTGCTTGTGTTACTGTCGCTAAATCTTTATTTGGATCAAGTTTAATCCAACCAATTTTTTGCAATAACGCATACGCACGAGCCATGTTGGATGCATCATTAGGTACTGCAATAGTGTCACCATCTGCCACTTGATCTAAAGATGTTTTAGAACCACTAAAGATACCTGCTGGTACTGTTGGAATTGGAGTTAAGGCTACAAGATGACCATTTTGTTTTTCGTTGAAGTTTTTCATGTATGCTGTATGTTGTTCAACGTTGAAATCTACTTCACCATCGCTCAACACTTGATCAGCTTGTACCAAGTCAGACATATCTACACCTTTAAAGGTATAGCCTTGTTTTTCCAAAATTGGTTTTACACCTTTTTCAAACAATTCAGAGTAAGGGCCTTGAGATTTACTATAGCTTAATTCTTTTTTTGCACCATTATCGCTATTGTTTGAACCGCAGCCTGCGATAAAAGCTACGCTAAATACTAATGCCGCACCAAGGGCAAGGAATTTTTTCAATTTCATGGTATATTCTCCTATACTTTCACAATCAAAATAACTAGAATCTATTTCATCAAATTAGGAACGACGTGCACGACGTGCAAAGTAGTTACCTATTGTTTGAATAATTTGAACAAAAATAATTAAAATGACAACGGTAAATAGCATCAATGGGAAGTTCAACCGTTCATAACCATAGGTGAGAGCCAAATCACCTACACCACCTGCACCAATGGCGCCAGCCATAGCAGTAGCACCGATAAGACCTATGGTACCTGTTGTAATAGATAGAATAAGCGAACCCTTTGCCTCCGGTAAAAGGAAATGCCAAATCACCTCAAAATGAGAGGCCCCCATTGATTGTGCAGCCTCGATAATTCCTTTATTAACCTCTAAAATAGAGTTTTCAAAGAGTCTAGCTAGATAAGGGGCAATAAATATAACAAGTGGTACGATAGCTGCCGTTGTTCCCACACGAGTCCCTACAATCATCTTTGTTAATGGTAAGATAAACACCATCAAAATGATAAATGGTACGGAACGTACAATATTAACAATGGTATTTGTAATGGTATAGACAATACTATTTTTAACGATACCATTAGGATTTGTTACTACCAGTGTAACTGCAATAATTAAACCTAACACCGTACCAATAAATAGAGATAGGAACACCATATATAATGTTTGTTCTGCGGCTAGTAATAACTGCGAACCGGGAACACCAAGTTCTTGCATAAAGAAGTCCATTATAGTGTCACCTCCTGCCATTCAATACCTTGTGTCACAAGATATTCTTTTACCTTGCCCACTTCAAGATTATCACCAATAAACTGAACAATAAAAATACCAAGTACTGTATGTTCTAACTCTGTTACCGTAGCAAATAACACGCTCGTTTCTAAATCAAAAGTTTTATTAATATGATATAAAACATTATCGGTCGTATTATTTCCTAAAAAATGCATCTTAAGAATAGTATAAGGTCGCTTATCACAGGCCAAGGTATGTTTCACTGTTGATGGAATCTCATCAGGAATGACAGTCCTAACAAATCTTTTCGTTGTTTCATGTTTTGGTTTACTAAACACCTCAAGTACAGAACCACTCTCTATGAGTTTTCCATGTTCCATAACCACAACGCGATTGCAAATTTTTTGAATTACATCAATCTCATGAGTTACGATAACAACTGTTACCCCTAGTTCACGATTAACGCGCTCTAATAATTGAAGAATAGACTCTGTCGTATCTGGATCAAGAGCACTTGTTGCTTCATCACAAAGCAGAATTGATGGATCTGTAGCCAGCGCACGAGCAATACCTACACGTTGCTTTTGACCACCAGATAATTCTCCAGGATATGCATTTGCTTTATCGCCTAAATCAACAAAGTCTAACAAAGTTTTAACCTTTTTATCAATCTCTGATTTAGGAACCTTATTTAGAATCAATGGAATCGCCACATTATCATACACAGATTTAGCATTCAATAAATTGAACTGTTGAAATACCATACCTATGCGCTTACGCACCTTTCTGAGGTCATTAAAACTTAAGCCATTGATATTGACACCATCTATTTCAACATGACCAGAGGTAGGTACCTCTAAAGCATTAATCATCCGCAACAGTGTAGATTTACCAGCTCCACTGAAGCCAATAATGCCAAATATGTCACCTTTTTCTATATTGAAGTTTACGTCAGATAATGCAGTAACCTTTTGTTTATTAACGTCAAACGCTTTCGTTACATTTCGTATAGCAATCACTGTACCGCCTCTTTCCTTTTAACTTAATAGGAATTAATCCTTTTTTTAAAACATATCTCAAAGGTATGTTTTAACTATGTACCTAGATTACTACAATTTATAAGGACTGTCAAACAAAAAGAACCTCACCCATCAAAAGGTAGAGGTTCTTTGTTTATATAGTTTCTATATTATAAGGATTTACATTCCTACATATCTAATTTTATCTCTTTTACATCAAATCTACATCAAATCGAAACAATTCAGTCACTAATCAGCTACTAAGAAAATTGACTTATCTATATCGATTAAATAAGAATAATGATCCTAGTATGATTGGTGCCCCAATATAGAGTCCCATATTAGGAATTTCTCCCAATAAAAAGGCCGCTACTATAGCTGCCACTATAGGCGAGATATACATAAAGTTAGTTACATCTGAAACCTTTTCCGCATGTTCCAAAGCAAAACTCCAGAAAACAAAGCCTAACGCACTAGAAAGAAAGGCTAAATAGGCCATGGCAAATTTTGCACTAATCGGTGCCACAGCAATCATTTCAATGGCATGTTCCGCAAAAGGCAAAGCCATAATGGCACCTGTAAACATAGACCACATGGCGATAGTGATAGGCTTATATCCTTTTAAACTAAGGCCACGATTAAGGATATTATAAACTGCAAAGAGTGTCATCCCCAGCAAAGTCCATAATGCACCTGTAGGAATTGTAAGGGTTGAATTCCAAAGAATAATTATGGCTACACCTATAAAAGCCGTTATTGTAAATAACCAGCCTATGGGGCGGATTTTATCTTTATAAACAATCATGGCCATCAGCGCTGTCGTCATCGGAGTCAAAGCCATAATAATACTGGATGTGGCCGCCGGAATTGTGCGCAAACCTTCATTAAAGACAACTTGGTAAACGAAATTCCCTGTGGCACCTAACAGAATATATATACCCCACTCACGCCATGTTGTCGGTATGTGTAAGCCTTTTACAACACCGATTACTAGCATAAGTAAGGCCCCACCCATAACCCTTGCCACAGAAAGCGTTAATGAATCTACGGATTGTAATGCTATTTTACTGAAAGGAAATGCAGTAGCCCACACAGCAATAGTAGCAGAAGCACCTAAAAGTGCTTTCTTTCGATTTGTCATTAACATCCACCTTTCAACAATATTCGCATATATTATCTATTATACCTTTTACCTCCTATGTAGGAAACGATTTCTTCCTTATTGGTTCTACAAAATGTACAACAAATTTGTAAGAACAAGTAATAAAACTTTATGAAAGCTATGTTGCAGGAATGGCCCTATAATTAAGGCAAGTAGTTACTTAGCTTGACTATCGTAAGTTCACTATTGATTCCATTGATTTCAATGTGATTTTCTGATTCAGCCACAGAAAAATCGTCTACAAGATTTCCACAATCTTCGAAGAGCAATTTAGTGCGAATACCTTTTTTCACCGCTTTGAAAGCATACTCATGAGGGACATGCAGACGAGATTTCGCCGATATCTGATTTACATCAATTCGCCCCGTATAATCCGCTACATATATCTCCATTGGAGAGTTATTATCCAGCTCTATATGGCTGTTACCGCCGGCAATATAAATTTCTTTAGCCTCTCCATCTAGTTCAAACTTTTCACTAATAATATCAAATAGTTCCAGTTTTTCACAATGAGTCGTTAACTCCGTATCTCCCATATATTTTTCAGGCAAATTTATAAAAATCGACAAATGTTCTTTTACAAGCTCCTCAGATAAGGATTTAGAACGATTTACATCTACATCGATACGCCTCTTAATATCATCGATTTTTACTTTCACCAGTTCCGTCAAATTTTCAATAGTATCACTAACCAGTTGAACCTTTATCTTCTCACCCTCTCCAGCTCTCATTTTTACGTGATTAACAGATCCCAGTTTAATATCGAAATGTTTTATCTCATCGATATCATATTCTACGATACTTTCATAAGGATATCGAAGTTTAACCGCTTCTTCTGAAAGTAATTCATCCACAGAAATATTGAATACAGCTGAAAGGGCCTTTAAATTCGAAATATCCGGCATCCCATTGCCCGATTCCCATTTTGTTATGGCCTGTCTTGACACATTGAGCGTTTCCGCCAATTTTCCCTGAGATAATCCGAATTGTTTTCTATACTCCCGTAATTTTTCATTAAAATCCATAATGTGACCTCCTATTTTAGGCAATATCAGTTACTCTTCAACAAGAGCTGCTCAGAGTATAGTACATAGTATCAATGAAGAAAAGAAACGCTTGTTTTCTTGTCCAGCAACGTTCCGTAGCATCACAATATACGTGCATTTATAAAGACTTACAGGCTAATTCTGTACAAGATGTAAACGACCGCTTGAACTATACACAAATATAAACTATCCAATATTATTGAAAAATCGGTACCCAAGGTTTCTTAACAATATTGATATGCAATTTCATATTATTATATATACATTAAACAAAACCATAAAAAACAAAAACTCATATAAACCTATATATACTGTTGCATCCAAACAATTTAGCTTATGAAAGTTTATGAGATACTTCACAAAATCGCATAGTATGTATTGAAAATCTATATCATTTATTCATTGTGGAATTGTTACAAACATTGTACACTATAGGCATAGAAATCTATAGTTATATCCTTTTATGGAGGTGCAAAATGCAACATACTGCATGGAAAGATTTTAACACAGGTGTGTGGGATAAAGCCGTTGATGTACGCGACTTTATTCAAAGAAACTATATCCCTTATGAAGGGGACGATTCCTTCCTTGCTGGTCCTACAGAAAGAACGACAAAATTGTGGAACCAAGTAATGAAGCTTTACGAAGAAGAACGTGAAAAAGGCGGCATGCTTGATGCTGATACTTCTGTGGCCACACACATTACTGCCCATGCGCCAGGATATATCGACAAAGACCTTGAAACGATCGTTGGTTTGCAAACTGACAAACCTTTAAAACGCGCTATGTTCCCTTATGGTGGCTTGCGTACAGCGAAATCCGCTATTGAAGAATACGGCTTCAAAATGGATCCGCAAACAGAGGACTTCTTCAAAAAACATCGCAAAACTCACAATGATGGCGTATTTGATGTATATACTCCAGAAATGCGTGCTGCACGTACAGCTCATATTGTAACTGGTTTGCCAGATGCGTACAGCCGTGGCCGTATTATCGGTGACTATCGCCGTATCGCTCTTTACGGTGTTGATTATCTCATTGAAGATAAAAAAGAACAATTTAGCATCACAATGGGTGACATGCTAGAAGATGTCATTCGCGACCGTGAAGAAATACAAGATCAAATCCGTTCTTTGAAAGAATTGAAAGAAATGGCAGCGTCCTATGGCTATGATATTTCCAAACCAGCTAAGGATGTTCGTGAAGCTATGCAATGGATTTACTTCGGCTATCTTGGTGCCATTAAAGAGCAAAACGGTGCTGCTATGTCCATTGGCCGTAACTCCACATTCCTCGATATCTATGCTGAACGAGACCTTCGCAACGGCACATACACAGAGGAGCAAATTCAAGAATTCGTAGACCATTTCATTATGAAATTGCGCATGGTTCGCTTCGCACGTATCCACGAATACAACAATTTGTTCACAGGTGACCCTGTTTGGACGACTGAATCCATCGGTGGTATGGGTACTGACGGCCGTACATTGGTTTCCAAGATGTCCTTCCGTTACCTACATACATTGACTAACCTTGGTCCTGCTCCAGAACCAAACCTCACTGTATTATGGTCCCCTCGCATGCCGATTGGCTTCCGCCGTTTCTGCGCAAAATTATCCATTGAAACATCTTCCATTCAATACGAGAATGACGAATTGATGCGCCCTAACTCTGGTGATGACTACGCAATCGCATGTTGCGTATCCCCAATGCGTATCGGTAAGGAAATGCAATTCTTCGGCGCTCGTTCCAACTTGGCTAAATGCTTGCTTTACGCAATCAATGGCGGCGTTGACGAAAAGTTGAAGAAACAAATTGGTCCTAAATACCGCCCTATCACTTCCGAATACTTAGAATTCGACGAAGTATGGGAAAAATTCAACGACATGATGGAATGGTTGGCAGGCGTATATGTAAATGCATTAAACATCATTCACTACATGCACGATAAATATGCTTATGAAAAACTAGAAATGGCCTTGCATGACCGCAAGGTAACTCGTTGGTTTGCAACTGGTATCGCTGGTTTATCCGTAGTAGCAGACTCCTTATCCGCTATTAAATATGCTAAAGTAAAACCTATTCGTGATGAAAATGGCATCGCTGTTGATTTCGAAATCGAAGGCGACTTCCCTAAATATGGTAACGATGATGACCGTGTAGATGGCTTGGCAGCAAAAGTTGTTTCCACATTTATGAACAAAATTCGTAAACATCCTACATATCGTCAATCCGTTCCTACTATGAGCTTGTTAACAATTACTTCCAACGTAGTATATGGTACTGCTACAGGTTCTACTCCAGACGGCCGTAAAGCTGGCGAAGCTTTCGCTCCTGGCGCGAACCCAATGCACGGTCGTGATTCTCACGGTGCCGTATCTTCATTGGCATCCGTAGCTAAAATGCCATGGCGTGATTGCTCCGATGGTATTTCTAATACCTTCTCTATCATTCCGGACGCATTAGGTAAATCTGGTGAAACATTTGTTTCCGTTAGCGATTTTGATATTGAGTTAGACCCTTCTCAATTGCCTAACAGCAATACAAACTTCGCATGTAGCGAACCAAATGTTACTATAGAGGAAGATAAGTAAAATCTTCCACAGTATCGAACTGCTTTCACCGGCATCGATACGCGTGTTAGTCTTGGTTGAAAGGAGGTTATACCCATGAGCAACCAACAAGTTGATAACTTGGTAGAGTTATTGGATGGTTATTCCCAAAAGGGCGGCCATCATTTGAACGTCAACGTGTTTACTCGTGAAACATTGTTAGACGCTCAAAAACATCCTGAGTTGTACCCTCAATTGACGATTCGTGTATCCGGTTATGCGGTGCACTTCAACAAATTGACAAAACAACAACAGGACGAAGTTATTTCCCGTACCTTCCACCAACGTATCTAATCGAGGTTTTCTATGACTGGACGTATTCATTCGGTTGAAACGATGGGTACGGTTGACGGTCCGGGCATGCGCATGGTGGTATTTTTACAAGGATGCCCCATGCGTTGTGCTTATTGCCACAATCCTGACACATGGGATGAAACTAGCGACGATGCTAAATTCATGACCGTAGAGGAATTGTGGGACCAGTACGAACGTAACCGCCAATTTTATACTAATGGTGGTATCACCGTTACAGGTGGGGAAGCTCTTATGCAAATTGACTTTGTTACAGAGCTTTTCACATATTTCCGTGAAAGAAACGTCCATACCTGTTTAGATACAAGTGGAATTTGTTTTGATCCCCACCA